>JANTFQ010000036.1 GCA_024763405.1 Calditrichaceae bacterium | reverse complement strand
CGCACCTGCTCGACGAGCAGTTGTTCTTTAATTACCTTACGGGTGTCGCGCTTAATTTTTTTCATAGGACTGCCAAATACCTTTTCCAGCTTATCTTCGGAACCGGTCTGTCCGATCAGATAGCGCAAGCGTTCGTCTACCTTTTGATCCAGCATCGCTTCGTCCACCTGCAAAGTATCTTCTTCCGCCTTGGCAAGTAAAAGTTTCTGCTCGATCAATTTTTCCATCGTCTGAGCCTGTAACTTGTTTAACAGTTGCTTGTTGTTTTTCACATCAATACGGTTCTGAACCACATAACTTTGAACATATTGCTGAATTTCGGAACGCAGGATAATTTCCTTGCCAACAATGGCGGCAATTCCATCCACCAATTGCTGTGCCTGAACAGCGATGAAAAACAAGGGAAGCATTAAAATGCCACGGAATATAAATCTACGCATAGGGGATACCTTTTATTCTTTTATTTTGCTTAAATAGGTCTGAATCTGAGCATTATTTTTAGTTTCTTTCAGCAGACGTTCTCGTTCTTTTTCGCGCCGTTCCCGCTTCATGCGGAAAATAATCTGGTTTTTAACAATATCCAGCTCGCGGATAGTTCCTTTTTTTTCCATATCCAGCAATTGCAAAAAATGATATCCGTCTTTTGTTTTAATCGGTTTCGAAACGGCGCCGGTTTTCATCCGTTTTAATGTGCGGATAAAATTATCCGGAAGAATGTTAAGAGGAACATATCCCAAATCGCCATTCGGTTGTTCTTTAGTTGATTTTTCATCAAAATAGTAATGTTTGATAAGCGCCGATAAATCATCGGTTTTATCAATTTCTTTAAAAATAACCTTGTCGCGGTGTTCGACAAAAAGGTGCACCAGATGTACTTCATCTTCCTGTCTTACAAATTCATTCCGGTGTTTTTGATAATATTCTTCCATATCCTGACGTGAAACGCTGTATTCCTTGTCCAGACGGGCATTCAGATAACGCTGCACCAATAAGGATTTACCATATTCGCGGATAAAAAATTCTTCTTTGGGGCTTAATTTAAACCCTTCCTGCAGCGCCGCCTGGTACAACACCTCATTTTCGACCCACTTCGAAATGATATCTTTTTGCAGAACAAGGGCCGTTTCTTTATCCAGACCATCCGGCAACCTGTATTGCAGCTGTTCTTTAATCAGATAATGGTCGTTTACCTGTGCTACCATATCTTCAGGCGGCTGGGTATTTTGGCCACAGCGAATCGTTAAAATAAGAAAAAGAGCAACCGGTATAAACAACCGGATGCTCTTTTGTAAATGAATTAGGAATGACATTAGATTTTTTCCACCAGCGTTGTGTTAATTTCGGAGGAGTATTTACTCCGGAGTTCTTTTTCCCACGCGGCCCTAAGATCTTTCGATTTCATATTCTGAACTTTGTTTTTTACCTGTGTTGCAACCTCTTTAAAAGGCCGTAAAGCTTTTTCTTTTAGCTTACCGGTTTTTAATACAGCCCATCCGTTACGATATTTAACAGGTCCGCCTATTTTACCGGAACCGATTTTAAACGCTTCTTTCGAAACAGCGCCTCTGCGGTTTTCTGCTTTAAATCCCAGGTAGCCCTTTTTCTTCTGATAATACTTGTCTTCCGAATAACGGGAGGCCAGTTTCTCGAAGTTCTGTCCGGCTTTCGCTTTGCGGGCAATTTTATTTGCCAGGTCTTCTTTGGTTACATAGATCTCCCAGATTTCCATCTGTGCGGGATGTTCATACTCGGAAGGATGCTCGTCATAATATGCTTTTACTTCTTCATCACTTACCTTGGCTTTGTCAAAAACTTCGTGTTTCTCTGCCAAACCGGCTAACTTGGTTTCCTTTGCATTCTGAAGCTGCATCTGAATATCCGCTTCTTTATCGATACCCATTTTTTCGGCATCCTGAATCACGATATTTAATAATGCGGCATTATTCACTTCCTGGGTTAACGCCTCTTTATTTTTTAAACGGGCTTCCAGCATTCTAAAACGTTTTCCATAAAAATTAAAAATGTCGTTCAGTACCAGTTTTCCGCCGGACCATTCGGCCAGAGGAAGATTTTTTTCTTCATCTGTAAAAGCATCCGCTCCGGCACCCGGTTTTTTTGCGCTCGCCGCTTCGGCCAGTTTTGTAATATTTTCATCGACTGTTTTATAACCATATTCCGAACGCAATTTTTCGCTTTGACGATTCCACATAGCAGCACCGCTATCTTGTTTAGCAGGATACAGCTTACGTTTTAAATTTAACTTTTCTTTATCAAAATTATCCGGATTAAAAGAAGGATTGGTACGACGATCTTCTACTTTGATAATATGAAATCCAAAAGGAGTTTCAACAACACCGGAGATTTCTCCGGTTTTTAAAGCGAAAGCCGCTTTTTCAAAAGAAGGCGCCATACGTCCCCGGGAAAAATAGCCGAGATCGCCTTTGCTTTTTGCGGACGGGCCATCCGAATTTTTTTCTGCCAGCGTTCCAAAGTCTTCCCCGTTTTTTGCACGCTCCGCTAATTTGGCAGCGATTGCGGCGGCTTCTTCTTTACTGCGTGAAACGGTGCTGCGCTGTGCGCCCTTGTAGGCTACTAAAATATGGCTTGCTTTAACCTGTTCCTTATTCTTTTCGAATTCTGCCCGTAGATCCGCTTCGGAAATCAGTTTATCCACAATTAATTTTTCAAAATAACGGTTACTATACATACGGGATTTAAGCATATTAAGGTCAGCGGCATACGCTTCATCATTTTCCAGGCCCAATGCTTCACCGTCCATAGCCTTCATTTTGTTTAAGATCATTTTATTTAACAGGCTCATCTTGACCGCGGAATCTACTTCGGCAAAGGAAGCTTTAGGCCCAAACCGACGGCTGAGATTTTGTTTAAAAACTTCGGCAGAAATTTTTTCGCCGCCTACTTTTGCCACCGTATCATCCGACATGCTACAACTTGCCAGATAGAGCAGGCCGCTCAATAAAAAAGTAAACAATACTACTTTACGCATTATACCTCCTAAGAAAAAAGTTGAGTTAGTTCAATAATTTCATTGGTGCAAATATATCAAATCGAATGTTTAATTTACCTATTTTCGGTTATGGTGCGCAAAAATATTTTAGCAAAGTCCAAGGTATCAATTCGTGTGTGTCCCTGCAATTTTATTTCTACCGCTAAATCCTTTTGATCCATAAACCGTACCGCTGTTTTTTTCTGCTGCATTAATTGCGGAATAATCTCCGCAAAAAAACGGTCGTCGTGTTGTGCCTCTTCGGCAAAGAACAATTTCATTCGGTCGGATTTCAGTACAATACGCCTGGCATAGAGCCGGGCCGCCAGCAATTTTATCTCAACTGCCGATAAAAAATGCACCACTTCCCGGGGCGGTTTTCCGAAACGGTCTTCCAGCTCCAGCTTCATTTCGTTGATCTGATCGCCTTCCGAAAAATTTACTAAACGATGGTAAACCGTAATTCGTTCCATTTCTCCCGGAATATATTTCTCCGGAATAAATAAATCGAAATCCACATCTAATTTAGCATCCGTTTTGGGTTTAGCATCGGTGACCACATCGGCATATTCTTCACCTGGGGTAAGCCCCTGCTTCAGTTCATTTACCGCTTCATCCAAAATTTTACAGTATAAATCAAAACCAACGGTCTGTACAAATCCGCTCTGCTCTTTTCCTAATAGATTTCCAGCTCCACGGATTTCTAAATCCCGAAGGGCAATTTTATAACCGGAACCGAGATCGGTAAAATCCTGAATGGCACGCAGCCGTTTGCGCGCCGTTTCGGTTATTTTATCCATCGAAGGAATAAGCAGGTAGGCGTATGCCTGCACTTTGGATCGGCCGACCCTGCCACGCAGCTGGTATAATTGCGACAACCCAAAAGCATCGGCCCGGTTAATTATAATTGTATTTACATTGGGAATATCCAAACCATTCTCGATAATCATACTGGCCACCAGCACATCATATTTATGATGCATAAAATCGAGCATCGCTTTTTCCAACTGTTTTTCCGGAAGCTGGCCGTGCGCGGATTCTATCCGTGCCTGCGGTACTAAAGCTTTTAATGTATCGCGGACGGCGTTAATGGTTTGCACCCGGTTATGTACAAAATAGACCTGCCCGCCACGGTCAATTTCACGGGAAATTATTTGATATATACGGTCGTCATCCCAGTTGATAATTTTGGTCTGTACCGGTAAACGATTTGCCGGCGGCGTATCAATATTGGAAAGATCCCGCGCGCCCATCAGGGCCATATGTAAAGTACGGGGAATAGGCGTTGCCGTCATAGACAATATATCCACCGAGAGGCGGTACTTTTTTAAACGCTCTTTCTGTTTTACACCAAAACGTTGTTCTTCATCCACAATTAATAAACCCAAATCCTTAAACTGTACATCCTGCGAAAGCAGGCGGTGGGTTCCGATTACCAGATCGAGTTTTCCCTGTGCCAACTGCTCCAGTATTTTTTTCTGCTGCCCGGCCGAACGGAAACGGTTCAGCATTTCAATTTGAACCGGAAATTCTTTTAAGCGCTCCTTAAACGTTTCATAATGCTGAAAGGCCAGGATGGTGGTGGGCACCAGTACCGCCGCCTGCTTACCGTCCATAATGGTCTTAAAGGCAGCGCGCAGGGCCACTTCTGTTTTACCAAACCCCACATCACCGCAGAGCAGCCGATCCATAGGCTTTTCATTTTCCATATCGCTTTTTATTTCGACGATGGACTTTAACTGATCTTCTGTTTCTTCGAAGGCGAATGAGGCTTCCAGCTCCTTCTGCCAGTGGCTGTCTTCGGCAAAAGCGTATCCGCCTTCCGCCTTACGGGCCGCGTATAACTGAATCAATTCCGCTGCGGTCTTTTTTAAGGATTCTTTTGTTTTCTGCTTGGTGCGCTCCCATTCGGTTGTTCCAAGTTTGGTTATTTTTGGCTGAACGCCTTCTTCGGAACCGAATTTCTGCACCCGGCTTAAATTATCAACGGTTACAAAAAGATGATCGCCATCGCGATAGGCAATTTTAATGCACTCTTTTTTAGAAGCGCCGAGATCCAGCATTTCCATCCCGAGATACTGTCCGATGCCGTAATCGATATGCACCACAAAATCATACACATTGAGGGAGCTGAGCTGGCGCAGGTATTCTCCATTCTTAAAGCGCTTATAGGTTCGCCTTCGCTTAAAACGGTTAAAAATTTCGTGATCGGTCAGTATAAATAAATTACCATCCGGAATGCTAAATCCATTATGCAGAGCGCCTTCGTCAATGCGGCCATTAAAGGGAATTTCCTCTTCTTCGATGATTTCATTCAGTCGGCCGGCCTGCGCTTTATTGAGCGCCTGAATATACAGCAGCGCCGCCTTATCCGTTTTGTACACCTTTTTCAGATATTGCAGGAAAAGTTTTACGCTACCATTGAAGTCGGGATGCGGCTGTACCATAAAATCGATGGTTTTAAAAGCAGCGTCCTGCACCAAATCACTCTTACACAGGGTATAGTTTTGAAAGAGCTGCTGCAGTTTCTCTTTGGAAAAATAGAGTTTTTCAGGCGGCATTTCTTCGATATGCTCGGCACTTAATTCTTTATATTTCAGCTCCGCAGCGGCATAGAGCGTTTCAATTTTAACAGCAGATTCCTGGCTGTCTTCCACAAAGAGTATGGTTTCCGCAGGGAGAAAATCGCTCAGAAAAGCCTTCGCAGAAGCTTCGTTAAACAGGTTAGGCAGGATGGTTATTTCATCAATGGTTTCGATGGAGCGCTGTGAAAACACATCAAATTTACGGATGGATTCTATTTCATTTCCAAAGAATTCGATGCGTAAGGGGTCTTCATAATTCCACACAAACAGATCGATGATGCCGCCGCGCACACTGAAATCGCCGACTTTTTCCACCATCTCTTCACGGTTTAAACCGGTTTTTTGAAGCTGGGTAACCAGCGCATCAAACGAAATGCTTCCGCCTGTTTTTAAATAGAGCTGCCGGTCTAAAAACTGTTCCGGCATTGGAAAGCTGCTGCCCAGTCCAGCCGGCTCTGCCACGGCAATCCACCGATCCGCTTCGATAAATGTTTGCATCGCTTCGATGCGCAAACTCAACTGGCTGGGACTGGGATGGCTCTGACTATAGGGTTCAAATTCAATGGACGGTAAAAAGACAACCGGTACATCGGCGCAGAGTAATTGCAGATCATCGTACATCCGTTCGGCGGAATCCAGATCGTTGGCCAGGTACAGCAAGGGCCGTTTCAATTCCGAAAATAGATACGCGCTGATAAACGCCCGAAACGAACCCGGAATATGCTGTAACTGAATATTTTGCTTTTGGGAAAGCTGCGCCGCCATTTGCTGAAAAGCGGGATGCTGGTAGATTTTTGATTTTAATGTCGTCATAGATTAGGACTGGCTATCCGGCTCCTGTGCTTCCCCGTTTCCGCCCCTGTGAATTTTTGCCAGTTCTGCACGGTACCGTCCATCGGGGTAATTCTTTTTCAGCTCTAAGTAATATTTTTCAAAAATGTCATCCCGGCCCAGGTATTTAAACGAGACGGCCGTTAAAAAACCTACCGATTCCATATCAAAAAAAGCAGGATCATGCTTGGTTACGGTTTCACATAAATTGATGGTATTCAGGTAATTTTTGCGGTGGAAATTAATAAAAGCCAGGCCAAAAAGCGCGGTCGCCCGGCGCGGATCGTCTTGTGCGTTTTCCAGCAGTTCTTCAAAGATATGCTCGCTTTCCTCTATCTCATTTGTATAATATTTTACAAATCCTTTAAAAAACAACAGGGTCAGCCAGTAGTCTTTTTCATTTTGATAAAAATAGCTCTCTACTTCGTTGATCCATTTCTCCGACTCTTTATAATTTTGCAGACGAAAATGGATTTTAAGCAATTCAAAGACCGCCATCTGCTGCTTTTGAGAGCTGTTGTCAATTTTGAGTGATTTTTCCAGGTATTTTATTGCTTCTTCCATCCGGTTTAGGGCGCTGTAACTAAAACCTGCCAAACGGAATAAATCTTCCTTTGCCTCATAATCCGCATCCAGTTCCAATGTGTTCTCGCAGGCCTCCACACAACGGTCGTACTGTTTCTGCTGATAAAAAAGCCAGCTAAGTTCGGCCCAGATAACGGCCTTTTGCGGCTGTGTGGGATTTGTTTTTAAAGTGCTTAAATACACTTCCGCGGCTTCGTCATATTTTTTCTGCTCAAACAGACCGCGGGCCTGTTGCAGGGTATCTTCAAATGCATTCATTGTTTGTCTTTCATTTTATATATTTTATCATTTGTTTCCTGTTAAACTAATAAAATTTGTTCGAATTGAGGTATCTTCACAGACACCCCCCCGATCTCCGCATTCAGGGAATCGGCACAATAAAATAAAGCAGCCTTCTGACAAATTATTGGAATTACCCTTCGACTCCGCTCAGGGTACCGAAAAGTCGATTTAAAGTCTGTCTTTAAAGTATTCTAAAACCTCACCCCGGGCCTCTCCTGAAAGGAGAGGGAGAAAAGAAAGTTCCCCTTCTCCTTGTAGGAGAAGGGGTAGGGGATGAGGTATTTATAACGATAGAAAGAATAATAAAATTCTCATTAATCTCTGACTTTATAGACAGATACTATTTAGATTTCTCTCCCTTTTTATTTATCCTTTTCCTCAAAGGCCAAATCAACCAGTTCGTCCACTTCTTTGATAAAATGGAATTGCATTTTGCTAATATTTTTCTTTGGAATTTCTTCCAGATCGCGGCGGTTTTTCTCCGGCAGAATTATCGTATCAATTCCCGCACGCTTAGCGGCCAGCACTTTTTCGCGGATACCGCCCACCGGAAGCACCAACCCGCGCAGAGTGATTTCGCCGGTCATGGCTAAATTGCTTTTAAGACGACGATTGGTGTACAGTGAGAACAGCGCCGAAAAAATAGTGATGCCCGCGCTGGGTCCGTCCTTGGGAACCGCACCGGCCGGCACATGAATATGCGTATCGTATTTTTCATGAAACGATTCTTCCAGGCCGTACTGCTCGGAGTTGGCCCGCAGATGACTGAGCGCCGCCGAGGCCGATTCTTTCATCACATCGCCCAGCTTACCTGTTAAGGTTAAACCGCCCTTCCCCTTCATCCGGGTCGCTTCGATGAACAAAATATCGCCGCCCACCGGTGTCCAGGCCAGACCGGTCGCCACCCCGGGACGGGCAACCCGTTCGGCCGAATCCCAGAACACCCGTTCCGGGCCGAGATATTTAGGAATCAGATTTGCGGTTACTTTTCTGCTGGTCACTTTTTTATCCACAATTTCTTTGGCTACACCACGAACAACAGAAGCAATATTCCGTTCTAAATTGCGCACCCCGGCTTCCCGTGTATATTTATGGGCGACTGTTTGAATGGCTTTCCGGTTAAATGAAAGCTGTTCGGTTTTTAATCCATGGTTTTCTAATTGTTTGGGAATCAGAAAACGTTCGGCAATGTGCACCTTTTCTTCTTCGATATAACCGCTAATCTCGATAATCTCCATGCGGTCCCGCAAAGCCGCCGGAATGGGATCCAGCATATTGGCTGTGGCAATAAACATAACCTTTGATAAATCAAACGGTACTTCGAGATAGTGATCGGCAAAAGAAAAATTCTGTTCCGGATCCAGCACTTCTAAAAGAGCCGATGAGGGATCGCCGCGGAAATCCATACCCAGTTTATCCAGCTCATCCAGCATAATTACCGGATTATTGGAGTCCACTTTTTTAACCGCCTGAATAATCCGGCCGGGCAGAGCGCCCACATAGGTGCGCCGGTGACCGCGGATTTCGGCCTCATCGCGTACCCCGCCGAGAGACATACGCGAAAACTTACGATTTAAAGCGCGTGCAATGGATTTGCCCAAACTGGTTTTTCCCACTCCCGGAGGGCCGACAAAACAGAGAATGGGCCCTTTCATATCCGATTTTAACTGGCGCACCGCCAAATATTCCAGAATACGTTTTTTTACTTTTTCCAGACCGTAGTGATCTTCATTTAAAATCTCTTCGGCCTTTTTTACATCGAGGCGGTCTTTGGTACCTTTACTCCAGGGCATTTCCAAAAGCCAGTCGAGATAGGTGCGGGCAACGGTGTATTCGCTGGACATGGGCGACATGCGCGAAAGACGATTCAGTTCTTTATCGGCCGCTTCCGCCGCTTCTTTGGGCATTTTCAGTTTGGCTGCTTTTTCCCGCAGGTCATCCAGTTCGGTGCTGGTATCTTCGTATTCACCCAGCTCTTTTTTAATGGCTTTCAATTGTTCCCGCAAGAAATACTGACGTTGCGTCTTATTCAGCTCTCCCTGCACATCGCTCTGAATTTTTGAGCCCAGCTCCAGAATCTGCAATTCCTTGTTCAGCAGATAATGCACTTTGTGCAGTCGTTCTTTGAGATCGACGATTTCCAGAACCTGCTGTTTTTCCGCCGTACCAAAGTTTACCTGGGCCGCAATCAGGTCTGACAGTTTTTCCGGTTCTTCCGTGTTTAAAATCATCACCCTGTGTTCATTTGTCAGATAGGGCGTATGATCCACAATTTTCTGAAAAGCATTTTTGATATTACTGGCCAGAGCCTCGATTTCCAACCCTTCATCAAAAACATCGGGCATCTGTAAAACTTTGGCCATAAAAAACGGTTCGGTCTGCTGAATCTCTTCTACCTTAAAACGGTACAAACCCTGTACGATAAGCTGCTCACTGTTATCGGGCATTTTAAATTTTTTAAGGATCAGGGCCGCTGTTCCCCAGCTGTATAAATCTTCTACAACCGGATCCTCCACACGGCCGTCCCGCTGGGCAATAAGCCCGATAACCTTGGTTTCTTCACCCAGGCCATTAACTAAATTGAGCGATTTTTTACGGCCAACCGCCAGCGGTATTACCTGATGGGGAAAAACAACGGTATTACGCAGCGGCATTATTGGCAGTACTTCATGCAAATCGGATTCTATATGTATGCTGTTAGACAAGATTCTCTCCTTTAGTTGTTTAAATGGCGGCTTATTGCAATTTGCATACCAATTTTAAAAAGGAAAACCGGCCGGAGTAGAAAAATGGTAACACCTTGTTATAAAACATATTAGCCGACATTTCCGCCAAACGGTGTTTTCCTTTTTCAAAAAAGAAATTTAAACGTCCTTTGCCATCGTGTCAGACAAAACCCGCCGAATCTGTTTAATTGATATCCAAGCGGTCGTACACAGTCGGTATATTTTCCCCCTGCCCAGACCCGCTTTTTTGATCTGCCGGCCGAAAGTATTCGGCCCCGCCGGAGCCCTCTTTTGCGCCGCATAAAACAGTAATGCAGCTTTTTGCGTTCAGTCCGGGTAAATACGCTTTAGGAATTCTAAACCGTATCTGCCGGCGTTCGGCAAAAGACAGGAACGGTTTCATTTCAAGTGGTATAAACCGGGCCTGAGTCCGGCCGGAACCATCCTGAATATCGAGACCTTCACCCGCATAAATGATCCGGTTATAGGCGCGTTCCTTTACCAAACGGTAGTGGGCGCCCTTTTCCACTTCCCGTTTTAAAACGCCGCCAAGCGATTCATCCCGGACAGCAAACGCGATAAACGCCGCATTATTCCCTGCATCTCCTTCAGGCAACCCACTTAGTTGCACACGGAATCCCCAATCATTCTGCATATCATAAATCGTGCAGGATTCCAAATCCAAAACACCCGGAACAATTCTTTTGTCCTTCGGATAGAGTAAGTTGCCGTCCGGACCGTGATCATCAGCGTGTGCGTCTCGTTTAAAAAGCAGGGTGTAGCCATTTTCACCCGGGGGCAGAACAATTTGCTGCGCTTTAAAAACAGCATATTCCGGAGCGGCAATAACCGGGAAACGGCGGGTGCTGTCTATTGCAGCCAATGTCCATTCCCGCGTAATTTTGCTCGGCGGAATTTCCGGTTTTGCTTTAGGAACATAAGTGTAGTGAAAAACGGCGCCTGAATCCTGAAGTATAAAAGTGACTGCCGGTCTGTCTCCGGGATTTTCTATACGGCCGTAAATTTTCTCCTTTAGTTCGGAGCGCAGCGTTATATCCATTGTCTCATTTTCCGAAGAAAGCGCAACCATAATATGGCCATTTTTATAGGGAACCCGTGTTTGTACAGACTGTAAATTCCCAGACAGGCACGGCTTAAACAGTGCCAGCGAATCCCATGCCGCCGGATGATAGCCTAAAATATCCTGTACTAAATTCCGGCGAAATTCCGCCAGCCCCCATAGCGACGGTTCTGAACCTGCAGAAAGAGCCGCGGTTCTCCCCCGACGCCTAACTGGTTCTTTTATTTGCGCCACTCCACCGACAGGATTTTCGAATAGAATCTGCCGGGCTTCATTTATAAGCAATTCCTGCGCGGGCCGCATCTGATTAAATTTCAACAGAGAAGAAAGAAGCGGCCCAGTCAGTCCGCTCCAAATCATTCCGTTAAAACGGGCTGCCTGTGGCGGATAAAAAGGCAGATTGTGGTAGAAGGGATGAAAGTTGGCATCCCTTTGTGAAAGCGTAAGCACCCCGGAAGCGAAGGTTAGCTGTTCTGTTACCACTTTTGCAACCGCGCACTGTTTGTCAGGCGGAAGCAACGGTTCAATGCCATACATATCCGGAACGGTCACGGCCAAAATCTGGTTGGGCCGCAGCGAAGTATCGGGCTGCCCCCCTGTGCTAAGGTGATCGTAAAGCGCTTCCCTGTTTTTATCCCAAAAAAGCGTATTAAAATTTTCCCGCAATTGACGTGCTGCTTTTAACCAGGATATGCTTAACCGCTCATCGGCATAGCTAATCCCTACCATCTTTGCACTTATTTGCAGCGCCGTGTACCACAAAGCCTGAATTTCCACAGCCCGGTTCCCGCGGGGAGACCAGGCCCCTTTAGAGTTTTGAGCATCCATCCAGGTTTCGGCGTCTGAATGAGTTAAAAAGAAAGATTGATCGCAGCGTTTTTCTAACGCGCCTTCAACCGCCTGCCGGACGGCAGGAAACAATTTTACGATTAGCTCTTTATCCCCGCTAAATAAATAATACTCATACAGGGCACGGATAAACCACCAGGTAACAGAGGCCGAATTATAAAAGATTTCGCCGTCCTCAACGCGATTTGCAATACGTCCGTAAACGCGGCTGGTTTTATCTTTTAATTGTAAAGAAGCATATTTAATAAGAAGATGCCGTGCAGCGCTGTATTTTCCACGAACTAATAAAGACCCCGTAAAAGAGATAAAAATATCCCGTCCCC
>JANTFQ010000035.1 GCA_024763405.1 Calditrichaceae bacterium | reverse complement strand
ACGCCTAAATTTTTTGCATACGTGGGATCCAAAGCGTGTTCGGCATCCACAAATGCAGCCAGTCCGCCCATTTTTTGAGCCTCCGCTGTTATGTGCAAAGCGAGGGTGGTTTTACCCGAAGACTCCGGACCGTAAATTTCAATAATTCTGCCGCGGGGAATGCCGCCGATTCCCAGGGCAGCATCTAACGAAATAGAACCGGTTGGAATAACATCTACTTTTACTTTAGCCTTATCTCCGAGACGCATAATGGCGCCTTTTCCGAAATTCCGCTCAATTTGTGTAACCGCAACCTCAACGGCTTTATCTTTGTCTGTTCGTTCTGTCATTGATCGTATCTCCTATAAAAGAGTTGTAAACTATGTTACGAATGTACAATAAAATATTTATTTCTGCAACGAAAATTTTTGAAGAACGCGATACTCAGCTCCGGCCGGTTTTAAAATGCTGCGCATCAGCACAAAATGTTCTACTTCGAACGAAAAAGGAGGAAACGGATGCGCTTCTAAATATTCCCAGAGCGCATCAAAATTTTCCGGGATTTTTGATCGGCCCAGGGTCAGGTGCGGCCGAAATGGTTTGGTTTCCTTTTCAAATCCCAGCGGTTCCAGATTATCTTCTATCCAATTACGCAAAATCATTAAGGCATTTGAAGGGGTTGATTCTGTCCCAAGCCAAAAGACACGCGGCCGTTTCTTTCCGGGGAAGGCGCCGAGTTTGGTCGTTGTTAAACGAAAGGGTTTTAAAATAGAATTTCCTCGAATAAGTGCCGGAATCAAAGCGTCAATTTTATCGGCAGGTTGGTTGCCTAAAAATTTAAGCGTTAAATGCAAATTGGCTTCTCTTGCCCATTTTGTTTTGCTGGTCTTCATTTGAAGAGAAGCGATAAATTCAGCAAGTTTAAATTTTAATAATTCCGGTAGTTCAACCGCCAGAAAGCTGCGAATGATTTCGGACATTTTACTGCTCCAAAATAAGACGGCGTAAAAGTTCCAGGCCGGCCACGGCGCCCCGTTTTTTATTAATCAGCCGTTCGGTGCCAAAATGAAATTCCTTAACAATTTCCTTGTCTCTAAAGCGGGCCGCTACATAACACAGACCCACCGGTTTGACATCAGTGGCGCCGCCTGGCCCGGCAATTCCGGTGGTAGAAATGGCGCAGTCTGTACCAATCCGCTTTTGAACACCCCGTACCATTTCCAGCGCAGTTTCCCGACTTACCGCACCAAACTGTTCCAGTGTTTTTTCCGAAACGCCAAGCAGGTTGACTTTACTGGCATTGCTGTAAGTTACAAGTCCGGCCATAAGATAATCCGAACTTCCCGGAATATTGGTAAGCAGGTCGGAAATCAGGCCGCCGGTAAAACTTTCGGCGACGGAAAGCGAGAGCTCCTTTTTATGCAAGAGATCTCCTAACACCTGTTCTAATTCGATGGGCTGGTCGGTAATAATATATTTTTTTGCTTCTGAACGAATCCGGGTTTCAAGTTCCTTCAGACGGGTAATTTTCTTTGGATCGTCCGAAATGAGTTTAAAGCGTATATCCACGCCGATGTAGCGGGGAAGAAAGGCGGTTTGGATTTCGGGAAAGCCCTCTAATATAGGTTTGAGCTTTTCATAGAGTCTGGATTCCGGAATACCGGTTGTGCGCAGTAAGATGGTGTGTACCGGGGTTAGGGAAAGTTGTTCTTTTAAATAGTCCAGAATATGATCGCTGACCATCTGTTTCATTTCACCGGGAACGCCGGGCATAAAAAAGAAATGACGCCCGTTGCGCTCAAATACGAGGCAGGGGGCAGTTCCGACACGGTTCGGAATTACCATGTCACAGGCGGGAATAAGGGCCTGGGCCTGATTTAAATCGGTTGGTTTTATGCCGCGGGCTTTAAGAAAGTGCAGTACATTTTCGAGCGTCTCTGCATCCTGGCGCATACCGACTTTAAAATAATCACAAATTGCTTTTTTAGTCAGGTCATCCGGCGTCGGTCCCAGTCCGCCGGTAACCAAAACAGCGTCTGCCCGTCGGGCGGCGCTTTCTAAGGCCTGCATGATTTCGTTATGCTGGTCACTGATGGTGGTGACCCACTGTACCGGAAGTCCGATGGAAAGCAATTTCTGTGAAATAAATGTGGCGTTGGTGTTAACCGTGTAACCGGCGAGTACCTCATCGCCGATAGAGATAATTTCCGCTTTAAATTGTTTCATTAAAAAAGTCCGAATAATAATATGAATTGTATGATTATATTTGCGTAAATACCGGCCATTACATCGTCGGCCATAATCCCCCAGCCGCCGGGAAGACGTTCTAACTGGTTCACCGGAACGGGTTTCCAAATATCAAAAATACGAAATAAAATAAAAGCAATTCCATAATAATAAATCTGATGCGGAATCAACAGCAGAGCCACTCCTTGTCCCACCACTTCGTCGATGACCACTTTTCCCGGATCTTTTCCTTCAGCTTTTTCCACGAAAGAGGCGCTCCATACGCCTGCAAAAAACAGTGTCGCTAATAAAACGATTTGATAGAGCAGCGGAAGGGGGAAGAACCAAAAGAGAACAATCGCGGCAAGACTACCGGCCGTACCGGGCGCCTTGGGAAAATATCCGCTTCCTAAAAAGGTAGCGATGAGATAATGGAGAATTCGCATAAAAAATTAAACCAAAATAGTACATTAAAATTTATTTTGTACAAGTTTTCTCAGATCAGCCATCAGGAAATCCTGCGGAACAGGCGCCGAGTCAATTCGCTGAGATGCGCCCGATTTACGATTAAGTATTGAATTCCGCTGATAGCCGTCAGCAGAACAACAATTGAAAACAGAATCGTAGTCCATTGAATCCAGGGTGATGGTACCAGATTCAGTCGCACATCGGGAAAGACAGGAATATTTATATAAAGCAGGAGGGCGAAGACAAAGGTCATCTGAAAAGCTGTTTTCCATTTTGCCAGGGAACTAGTGATAATCGGCCGGCCGATGTATTCGGCGAAACTGCGTAAAAAGGTAATCGTGAAATCCCGGATAATGACAATCAATACCATCCACCAATACACGTAATTCAAATAGGCAAAAACGGCGAGGGCCGTAGAAACCAGAAATTTATCGGCCAGCGGGTCCATAAACTGTCCCCAGCGTGAAGTCATATTGAAGCGCCGGGCAATATAGCCGTCATACCAGTCTGTGATAGAAGCAATTAAAAATATGATGCTAGCCGCAATCTTTAAATCCGGTTCCGGTTGAATAATCAGATAGTAAAACACCGGCGTCAGGATAATTCTGGAAACGGTCAAAGCGTTGGGAATAGTCATTTTCATAGTTACAGCATTAATCTCCTGCCAGGTGCGGGTAAAAAGATGGTCGGCAAATTGAACACGCTAAAATTTATTGTAAAATACGAATTATATCAAGTTTATAGTAATATACCAATTGCCTGGAATTGAACTAATGAAATACTGGTGTTTAAGGATACATTTAATTTTTGCAAATGGAAGCAATTTTATTAAATTACTATCTTAGGGCTTGTGAATGAATTAATTTGAAGAAGCAGGTTTAATTAAATTACTAATTATGGGAAAAATTATGGCAGAATATAAGCTGAAAAAAGGATACGATATTCCTTTGGCCGGCGCCGCTGAGAAGACCCTGAAAATTGTTGCAGCTCCCGAAAGGGCCGCCCTCCTCCCACAGGAATTTCGCGGCATCAAACCCAGGCTAGTCGTCAAAGAAGGGGATTTGGTGAAAATCGGGACGCCTCTTTTTACGGACAAGGTAAATCCGGATATCCGTTTTGTCTCTCCCGTCAGTGGTAAGGTTGAAGCGGT
Source organism: Calditrichaceae bacterium (assembly GCA_024763405.1). Taxonomy (GTDB): domain Bacteria; phylum Calditrichota; class Calditrichia; order Calditrichales; family Calditrichaceae; genus JANTFQ01. The sequence continues at coordinate 8,779 of JANTFQ010000035.1, read as the reverse complement.
TAACCGCGGTGAACGGCGCATGGTGATGGAAATTATCGTGGAAAACGATAAAAAGGACGAAACAGAAAAATTCGGTGAATGGACAGAGCAAGCCGTCGGGAAAATGCAGCGGGACGAACTAATAGCACATCTGCTTGCCGGCGGATTGTGGCCTTTTATCATCCAGCGTCCTTTCGGGATAATTGCCGATCCGCAGGATACGCCGCGGGATATATTTATTTCCGCCTTTGATACGGCGCCGCTGGCGGCAAAAACGGGTTTCCTTTTAAAAGAAAAAATGGATGATTTTCAGCGGGGCATAGATGTTCTTAAAAAACTGACAGGGGGCAGCGTTTATTTATCCCTGCCCAAATCTGATAGTCTGTTCTCTAAAATTCAGGGCGTTGAAAAAAATGTATTCAGCGGGCCGCACCCGGCAGGGAACGTTGGCGTGCAGATGCACCATATTAAACCGCTCAATCGTGGTGAAATTGTCTGGCAAATTAAACCGGAGGCTGCCGCTCTGATTGGCACGTTCTTCCGAACAGGTACTTTTCCTACGGAACGCATTATTGCTGCTGCCGGTTCTTCTTTAAAAGAACGAAAGTATTTTAAGGCGAGGGCAGGCGCGCCGATTAGTTCGTTGATTCCCAAAGAAAATATTATCGATGAAAATATCCGTTTGATTTCCGGTAATGTTCTGACGGGACGGACCACCCGCTGCGGCAGTTTTGTAGGATTTTATGATACGCTGATTACCGTGATTCCGGAAGGTGAAACCAAACGTAAACTCATAGGGTATTTTCGTCCGGGTTTTAATGTCGAAAGCTTTTCCAAAACATTTTTATCTGCATTCATTCCCACTAAGAAAGAATATATTCTGGATACCCGTCAGAAGGGCGGCAGGCGGGCCTTTGTAATGAGTGCGACCGATTATCAAAAGGTAATGCCGATGGATATTATGCCGGTGCAGCTGGCCAAAAGCATCCTGGCGGAAGATATCGAGGAAATGGAAGGTTTGGGTATTCTGGAGCTGGACGAAGAGGATATTGCGCTTTGCTCCTATATCTGTCTCTCAAAAACCGATTTTGGTAAAATTCTGCGAGACGGTTTGAATATGATTCAGAAAGAAGGATAAATTAACCAGTTATCAATGATAAGGTGAATTACATTGAAGGCACTAGAAAAAATATTCGATAAATATCGTCCCCAGTTTAAAAAGGGTGGGAAATATGAATTCTTTTACCCTCTTTTTGAAATGACCGACACGATTTTGCTGTGGACGAATGAACGCACCAAAAGCGGACCGCATGTGCGGGACGCGCTGGATTTAAAACGGTTTATGATGATCGTAATCGTTGGTTTATTTCCGGCTACTCTGTTTGGAATCTGGAATGTCGGTTATCAGCATTTTAATGCGATTGGCGTAAATGCCGGATTTGGCCAGTTGTTTACTTACGGACTGTGGAAGTTCCTGCCAATTTTACTTGTTTCCTACGCGGCCGGCGGCTTTTGGGAAGTTTTATTTTCGCTGGTACGGAAACACGATGTTAACGAAGGCTTTCTCGTAACCGGATTCCTTTTTCCACTGGTATTACCGGCAACCATTCCGTTATGGCAGGTCGCTGTGGCCATCTCCTTTGGAACGGTTATCGGTAAAGAGGTGTTTGGCGGAACCGGAATGAATATTTTAAACCCGGCCTTAACCGCACGTGCCTTTGTCTTTTTTGCCTACCCCGGCAAAATTTCCGGTGATAAAGTGTGGACGGCAATTGACCCCATTAAAGAAAAAATAATCGACGGCTTTTCCGGGGCAACGCCTCTCGCCGTTGCGGCTTCAACTCCGGCAGGGGGAAATGCAGTCCAGCATACCGCCAGTGCGGGTTTCAGTTTTATGGATCTGTTTTACGGGTTTTACGCCGGCAGTATTGGTGAAACATCCACTCTTGCCATATTGATTGGCGCTGTTATTTTAATTGCAACCGGTGTTGCCAGCTGGCGTATTATGGTGGCTGTTTTTGCCGGCGGTTATGGGGCTGCTTTATTGTTTAGCGCTCTGGCCGGAGATACGGCAGCCGGGATGTTTACGCTTCCGGCTTATTACCATCTCGTGATGGGCGGTTTTGCTTTTGGCGCCGTTTTTATGGCCACCGACCCGGTATCGGCTGCCCAGACCAATGCCGGAAAGTGGGTTTACGGTTTTCTTATTGGTGTGCTGGCCATCTTAATCCGAACGGTTAATCCGGCCTACCCCGAAGGGATGATGCTGGCTATTTTATTTATGAATTTATTTTCACCGCTGGTGGATTATTATGTGGTGAAAGCGAATATAAAAAGGAGGTTAAGCCGTGCACAGTGATGCTTATACCTTTCGGTTTGCCGCCATCGTAACCATTGTCTGCAGCGTTCTGCTGGCCGGCGCGGCGACGATTCTCAAGCCGAGACAAGTTGAAAATGAAGAACTGGATATGAAGAAAAATATCCTCGTATCTGCGGGCATCTCGTCCGGGCAGGGTTCTTTTACACGCAGCGAAATTAACCAGCTCTATGAAAAAAATATTAAAGGGCTTGTTGTCAATAAGGATGGCAAGCTGGCTGAAGGAAAGACGCCGGATCAAATTGACCCGGAAAAGGATACAGATTTATTGCCTTTGTACGAATATGTAAAAGACGGAAAAGTATCTGCCTATATTGCGCCTATTTCGGGTAAGGGACTTTGGTCCACAATTTACGGCTATATCGCCCTCTCGCCCGATTGCGGTACCGTGGAAGGTATTACTTTTTATAAACATGGTGAAACACCGGGACTTGGCGGAGAAATTTCTAAAACCTGGTTTTCCGATAATTTTAAAGGGAAACGTATTTACGATGATAGCGGAAAACTGGTTTCCATTGCCGTTGCCAAAGGGAAATATACCGGAAACGAACCGCAGCATAATGTAGACGGAATCAGCGGCGCCACTTTAACCGGACGCGGCGTAAGCAAATTTTTGAAAACGGAACTGGAAAAATACAGTCCGTTCTTTGCGGGTGTCAGAAGTCAGGAAGGGGGCAAAGAATGAGTGAAAAACTATTCTCTAAAAAAAATATGGCGGTTCTCAAATCACCACTTATCGATAATAATCCCATAACCTTCCAGGTGCTCGGGATCTGTTCCGCTCTTGCGGTTACCGTACAGATGCGTACGGCGCTGGTAATGGCGCTGGCCGTAACATTTGTAGTGAGTCTGTCCAATGTCAGTATCTCATTGCTGCGTAAAATGATTCCTTCCAAAATACGGATTATCGTAGAACTGACCGTCATTGCCACATTGGTAATTCTGGTGGATCAGGTTTTAAAAGCGTTTCTATTTGATATTAGTAAACAGCTCAGCGTGTTTGTCGGTTTGATTATTACCAATTGTATTATCATGGGACGTGCGGAAGCGTTTGCCCTGCAGAACAAACCCTGGCCTTCTTTTTTGGACGGACTGGGAAACGGCCTCGGTTATGGCTGGATATTATTGACCATTGCTTTTTTCAGGGAGCTTTTAGGCAGCGGAACCTTTTTCGGTTTGCAGATTATTCCCGACAGTTTTTATGCAATGGGATATGAGAATATGGGTCTGATGGTTTTGGCGCCGGGTGCTTTTATCCTGCTTGGTTTGCTGGTTTGGGTTCAGCGCACTATCACTAAAACCGTTTCTGAATAAGCAGAGGATTACCAATGTTAGAACATTATTTAAGTTTATTTGTTAAGGCCGTCTTTGTAGAAAATATTCTGCTGGCCTTCTTTTTAGGCATGTGCTCTTTTCTTGCCGTTTCCAAAAAAGTGGAAACCGCCATCGGTTTGGGTTTGGCCGTAACATTTGTTATGACCATTACCACGCCGGTCAACTGGGCTATCAATACCTATCTGCTTAAAGACGGAGCTCTGTCCTGGATTTGGTCCGGATTTGCCAATGTCGATTTAAGCTTTTTAGAATTTATCACCTTTATCGCTTCTATTGCTGCGATGGTACAATTAGTGGAAATGGTGATAGACCGGTTTTCGCCAAAACTCTACGCGGCTCTCGGTATCTTTCTGCCGCTGATTGCGGTGAACTGTGCTATTTTAGGGGCCTCGTTGTTTATGGTAGAACGGGATTATACCCTTGGCGAGTCCATTGTTTTTGGTTTTGGTTCTGGTACCGGCTGGTTTCTGGCCATTGTGGCGATGGCTTCTATTCGCACCAAGATTCGCTATTCCAATGTACCAAACGGATTAAAAGGCCTGGGCATCACGATGCTGATTACCGGTTTAATGTCTATGGCGTTCATGTTATTTTCGGGTATTCAACTTTAAAATTTGAGGTTTATTTTGGGTACATTAAGTATTATAGGGTTAAGTACAGGCATATTCACGGTGATTATCCTGCTGCTGGTTTCGGCGCTTAATTTTGCGGAATCCAAACTGGTGAACAAAGGCAAGGTTAAGCTCCTGATTAATGATGATGAAGAAAAAAGTCCGGAAGTGGAAGCCGGTTCGAACCTGCTGTCGACTTTATCCAATAACGGTATCTTTTTACCTTCGGCCTGCGGCGGACAGGGAACCTGCGGGATGTGCACCTGCCAGATTACCGATGGCGGCGGTGATGTGCTGCCCACGGAAGAATCGCAGCTGACCCGCGGGCAAATTAAAGACCATGTGCGTCTGGCCTGTCAGGTTAAAGTAAAACAGGATATGAAAATTCATATTCCGGATGAGATTTTTAATATTCAAAAATTTGATTGTACGGTGCGTTCCAATGATAACGTCGCTACTTTTATTAAGGAGTTGGTGCTGGAATTACCCGAAGGCCAGGTAATGAATTTTAAGGCCGGCGGTTATATCCAGATTTATATTCCGCCGTACAATCTTAAATACAGTGAATTTGATATTGAAAAACAATATCATCCCGATTGGGACAAATACCACCTTTGGGATTTAAAGGCTTCCAATGACGAAGAGATTTTCCGGGCCTATTCCATGGCCGGATATCCGGCTGAAGTAGGAACGGTAATGCTTAATGTACGTATTGCCACACCGCCTCCGGGAACGGATTATCCTCCGGGAATCTCCTCTTCTTATATTTTTAATCTGAAGCCCGGCGATAAGGTAACGGTAAGCGGCCCTTACGGGGAATTTTTCATCAAAGATACCGATCGCGAAATGATGTATATTGGCGGCGGTGCAGGAATGGCACCCATGCGCAGCCATATTTTTCATCTCTTTAAAACGCTTAAAACGGGACGCAAAGTAAGCTTTTGGTACGGTGCCCGCTCTAAACGGGAAATGTTTTATGACGATCAGTTTAAAGCCATCGAAAAAGAATTTCCCAATTTTACATATCACGTGGCTCTGTCGGATCCACTGGAAGAGGATGACTGGGACGGCCCGGTTGGTTTTATCCACCAGGTTGTTCTGGATAATTATCTAAAAGATCACGAGGCGCCGGAGGATATCGAATACTATCTTTGCGGTCCGCCGATGATGATCAGCGCGGTCAATAACATGCTCTATAACCAGGGTGTGGAAAAAGAAAACATCGCCTTTGATGAATTCTGATTTGGCCCGGGATTCAATTTCAATTTACCAAAATCCGTTTGCCGCAATGCGACAGACGGATTTTTTTTGTCCTGGATTTGAGTATCCATATTAATTTAGCTGTTTTTTTTATGGAGACTATTTTTTTTGCCCGCTTTCCACTATATTTAAGATTAATTAAAATTTTACAGAACATCGCCGAAACTTAGTATTAAAATACACGTAGAAAAACAAGTTTTATATCCACAAACCAAACGGAGCTATTATGCGCAGGAATATTCTACTCAGCGTTCTGATCATAACGATTGTATCATTCTCACTTATACAGTGCGGCGGCGGTTCGGGTCGTCCTAACGGAAAAGCTGCTCAGGATTCATCCAAAAAGACAGACGGAAAAACGCAGATTAAATCTCATGATGAAGAAACCATACCGGTGGAGGTGACGGTTGTAACCCGCGGCGATATTTCCAATTATATTTTGCTGAGCTCAAATCTGGAAACAGAGGTGATGGCCGATGTCTATTCACGCGCCCAGGGTATTGTTCAGGCGATTTACAAAGAAGAAGGCCAGTATGTTCAGAAAGATTCGGTAATGCTTACCCTCGAAGCCAAAGAATATGAACTGTCCGAACAAAAAGCCCGAATCGACTATCAGCAGCAATTGAGCAATTTTAAGCGCCTCAAAGCCATGCACGAAAAATCCCTGCTTAGCAACGAAGAGTTTGAAAAAGCAAAATTCACGCTTCAGGCTTCCGAAATTCAATGGAAAGAAGCAAAGCTCAATCTTGATTATATGCAGATTCGCTCGCCTATTTCGGGCCGAGTCGGTGAACGGCTGGCAAAAATTGGTGAACGCATCCAACCGACCGACAAATTGTTTTCGGTGGTCGATAATTCTCAGGTGATTGCCGTGGTTTATGTGCCGGAAAAAAATTTAAATCAATTGAAAATCGGCCAGAAGGTTCTGGTTTCCTCGGACCATCTGAAAGGGAAAATGTTTTCGGGCTGGATAAAACGCATTAGTCCGGTGGTCGATCCTTCCAGCGGCACCTTTAAAGTAACCATCGGCGTGCGGAATAAGGGGAGTGTGCTGCGTCCCGGAATGTTCGTCAATGCCCGTATCGTTTTAGATACACACCATGATGTTGTGCTGATTCCTAAAACGGCCGTTGTTTATGAAAATGAATATATGAATGTTTTTATCGTCCGCGATAATATGGCACATAAAATCCGCCTGGAACCGGGTTATGAAGATAATGAAAAAATTGAATCACTGAAGGATGTTGAAGAAGGCGATAAAATTGTCGTTATCGGCCAGGCCGGGATGAAAGACAAGTCTAAGGTAAATGTTGTGACCGTGCGCGAAAATAAGCTGACTCTTAAAAACAAGTAAATGCGAATTCTAAATTCTATATTCTGAATTGTTAAGCAAAAATCCTTAGAGTGGAAAATATATGAGTAAAGAAAACAAATTACGGACTAACTTCTATAATTTTACAACCGAACGTCCCGTTGCTATTTTAATGGTTGTTATCGGTATTGTGGTATTTGGATGGATTTCGTACAAACAACTGCCGTTGAATCTCATGCCGGACATGACTTATCCCAGCCTGACCGTGCGTACCGAATATCCCGGCACCGCTCCTCAGGAAATTGAAACCACTATTTCCCGCCCCATTGAACAGGCTCTTGGAGTCGTGGATAACCTGATAACCATCAGCTCTATCTCCAAGGCCGAGCAGTCCGATGTTATTTTAGAATACACCTGGGATACGGATATGAATTCGGCTACGGCCGATATTCGGGAAAAACTGGACCAGGTTTTCCTGCCCACCGATGTGAAACGTCCCATAATTTTACGCTACGATCCCTCGCTCGATCCCATTCTGAGAGTCGGCCTTTTCGGAAAAGCCGGATTAACCAGGCTGCGCTACATAGCCGAGGAAGAAATAAAACGCGCTCTGGAAACAGTGGACGGCGTCGCCGCGGTTAAGGTTAAGGGCGGTCTGGAAGAAGAAATCCGGGTGGAGATGAATGAACAGAAACTCACCCTGATCGGTATGGATATTCAAACCGTAAAAAATCGCTTGCAGGAAGAAAATGTAAATCTGGCCGGGGGAAATTTAAAAGAAGGTGAAACCGAGTATCTCGTCCGGACTCTGAATGAATTTAAAACGGTCAAAGAAATTGAAGAAGTGGTTATCGGCCGCTGGAATAATGTTGATATAAAAGTGAAAGATGTGGCCAGGGTTATCCGAACCAACAAAGAACGGGAGGTTATTACCCGTATTGACGGACATGAAAGCGTTGAGATTGAAATTTATAAAGAAGCGGACGCCAATATTGTAGATGTTGCCCGGCGTGTCAATGAAAAATTATATGGTACCCCCGAGCAGCAGGCTTTTGTGGCGCGGATAAAATATGAAAAAGAGCATCCCCGGCCTCAACAGGCGCAACAGAATAAAAGGCAGCGGGAACAGCGCGGCTTAATGGTTAAACGCATGACCAATTTCTTAACCAATAATCTGCCTCAGGGAATTCAAATCGAAACCCTTTCCGATCAATCTATTTTTATTAAGAATTCGGTAGATGAGGTTACCAAGACCGCGGTGCAGGGTGGTATTCTTGCTATCCTGGTTTTATTTTTGTTCTTGCGGCGTTTGGGCCCCACGGTTATTATCGGCCTCTCTATTCCTATTTCAATCATTGCCACCTTTGCACCGATGAAGATTTTCGATGTCTCACTAAACATCATGTCGCTTGGCGGTTTGGCCCTCGGTATCGGAATGCTGGTAGATAATTCCATTGTGGTGCTGGAGAGTATTTCGCGCTACCGTGATGAAGGTGTTAATTTGATTCAGGCGGCGCTAAAAGGGGTAAGTGAAGTGGGCGGAGCCGTAATCGCATCCACGCTTACCACCATTGCCGTATTTTTGCCCATTGTTTTTGTGGAAGGAGTAGCCGGTCAGGTATTTGGCGATATGGCGCTGACGGTGGTTTTCTCACTGCTCGCTTCTCTTGCCGCGGCGCTTTTCCTGATCCCAATGCTCTCTTCACGGCAGACGGAGATGTTTATTTCCAATGTGGATACCGGTAAAATCCCGAAAGATTTTGTTTTGAATATGCCGCTGCGTGACGAAATTAGCACTCTGTTTAAAAAAGATCCGAAACGGTCTTTCTGGGCAAAAATAACACCGTTTTTTATGTTGTTGTTTTCTATTATTAAAATCTGGATTTGGCGTTCCCTAAAAGTATT
>JANTFQ010000034.1 GCA_024763405.1 Calditrichaceae bacterium | reverse complement strand
CCCAAACGGCTTACCTACCATCCGGCTCAGGATATGGTACTGGACTGGTACCCCGACGGTAAATCCATTTTATTCCGTTCCACCCGGGAGTATCCTTACCGGGCGCAAATGCTGTACAAGGTTTCCATCGACGGCGGAATGCCTGAAAAATTGCCGGTTGACCGCGCCGGTCTGGCAACCCTTTCACCGGATGCAAAGCGCATTGCTTATAACCGCAACAGCCGTGAGTTCCGGCACTGGAAACGGCACCAGGGCGGCACTGCCCAGGATATCTGGATGGGCAGCCTCGCCGATGAAAATTATCAGAAAATTACCTCTTTTGTGGGCACCGATAATTTCCCCATGTGGTCCGGCAATGCCATCTATTTTAATTCCGATCGCGAAGACGGCACCATGAACATCTATAAATACGACCTGAATACCAAAAAACCGGTACGCATGACCCCCTACAAAGATTTTGATGTAACCTGGCCTTCCCTCGGCGTTAATCAGATTGTTTATCAGTACGACGGTTCTTTGCATCTGCTGGATTTAACCACCGGCCAGATACAGAAAATAAACATCGAAATTCCCACCGACGCCGTGCTCACACGGGACGCTTACATCAAAAATAGTTCATTTGTCGGCGGATTCGGTTTATCTCCTAAAGGCAGCCGTGTGCTGATGGACATCCGCGGTGAAATCGTAAATCTGCCTGCCGAGGAAGGCGTTCCTTACCAGGTTACCCGCTCTTCCGCTTCGCGGGAAAAAAATCCCATCTGGTCACCGGATGGTAAAAGCATCGCCTTCTTTTCCGATAAAACAGGTGAAGAAGAATTGTATATTACCAATCCCGAAGGTTCCGGCGCCTGGCGTCAAGTTACCCACAACGGGTCGCAATTCCGTACCAACCCCGTCTGGTCACCGGATAGTAAGTATATCATTTTCCACGATAAAAGTATGGAACTGACGCTGGTGGATGTAAAAAGCGGCAAAACCAAAATTATTGCCAAAGGCGATTACGATGATGCCTGGGAACGCTGGGGAATTCAGGATTATGTCTGGTCGCCGGACAGCAAATGGATTGCTTACACCAAAATGGAACAGTCTATGTACGAATCTATTTTTCTGTATTCACTCTCTTCCAAGAAAACGTTCCGTGTAACCAGCGAAATGACCGAAGACTGGAGTCCTTCGTTTAGTCCCGACGGCCGTTATCTCTACTTCTTATCCAATCGTACCTTTCATCCGGTGATGGGTTTTGTGGATCAGAATCATATCTTTCTGGAAATGGCCAAACCGTATATTCTTCTCTTAAAAGAAGGCGATGCCAGTCCTTTTTTGCCTAAAAACGACAGTGACGAAGATACGGACAAGAAAGCCGACGACCGCAGCAAGAAAGTTGAAATTACAACTTCTAATTTTGAACACCGTATCCTTGCGGCGCCGGTCGCTTCCGGAAACCTGTTCCGCCTCGAGGCGGTTGACGGCGGTTTTGTTTATCTGCAAAAAACGGAAAAAGAATTTTTAAAATACCAGGCCGTTACCGATGCCACCGGTGGACACAATTTGGATCTGCATAAATTTGATCTTAAAAAAGCAAAAGATACCAAACTAATGAGTGGCCTGACCCAGTATCATTTGTCTGCAGATGGTAAAAAGCTCATTTACAAGGCCGGAAGTAAATACGGTGTTACCGATTTAGGAAAAGCCAAAGTCGGCGACGGCAGCGTAGCCGTAAACAGCATTCATATCAAAATAAATAAACATCAGGAATTCCTGCAGATTTTTGATGAAGCCTGGCGTGTACAGCGTGACTGGTTTTATGATAAAAATATGCACGGCCTGAACTGGGAAAAAGTGCGCGATATGTACCGTCCGCTTGTAAAATACTGCGGCACCCGCGGCGATGTAAATTATCTTATCGGCGAAATGATTGCCGAGCTGAATATCGGGCACACCTATATTTACGGGGGAGACCGTAAAAATCCGCCCTATGTTTCGACGGGCCTGTTGGGCGCCGATTTCAGCGTAAAGCCCAATTCCTATCCGAAAATCGAACGTATCGTAAAAGGCGAAAACTGGGATAACAGCGCGCGTTCTCCCTTTTACCAGCCGGGATGCCCGGTAAAAACCGGCGATTATATCCTGGCCATCGATGGGCAGAAAATCACCCCCGGTGATAATATTTATAAATACCTGCAAAACCGGGCCGGAAAGGTGATTGAGATTACCTATAATTCGAAACCGAATATGAACGGCGCACAGACCTACCTCGTTAAAACCCTGCGTTCCGAACGGGGCCTGCGCTACCGCGAATGGGTTTCGCATAATTACAATTATGTAAGTTCCAAAACGAAAAAGGAAATCGGTTATGTGCATCTTCCGGGAATGATGGAAGACGGCCTTATTGAATTTGCCAAGGCCTGGTACCCGCAATACTATAAAGACGGCATAATTATCGACGCCCGTTACAATGGCGGCGGCTTTACCAGCAAGCAGATTCACGATCGGCTGGAACGTACCATAAATACCTATATGCAGCCGCGTGAAGGCAAACCGACACCCGTTCCGGAACGCACTTTCGGCGGTCAACTGGTTCTGCTGATTAACCGAGACACCGGTTCCGACGGCGAAATTTTTTCCGACGCCTGGAAAGAACGGAAATTAGGACCGGTTATCGGGCAGCGTACCTGGGGCGGCGCTGTGGGCATCGAAGCACATCAAACTTTGATTGACGGCGCTACCACCACCCCACCGCAGTTTGGTGAATACAATATGCACAAGCAGTGGATTATCGAAGGACACGGCGTGGAACCGGATATCGTAGTCATCAATATGCCCAAAGATGTGTTGTCCGGAAAAGACGCCCAATTGGATAAAGCCATTGAAGTGATTTTAAAACAGGTACAGACACATCCAAAGACCGTATTTGAGCGTCCGCCTTATCCGGATAAGAGCAAACCGACGTTAAAGTAGATATTGTATCTTAATGATGGTATAGGATTTTCCGTACACTATAAGATACTGTTAAAAATATAATCCCCCTGTATTCTGTCTCAGTGGAATGCGGGGGGATTAAATTTACGGGAAATTCTGTTATTAAATTTCAAAAGAAAAATCGCTTTGTTTAAAGAGGAACAAGATGGAAATTAATCCAACCGAAATATCTGTTAAAGAACGCTATAAATTACTAAGTGGCAGCATTCTGCCGCGTCCTATTGCCTTTGTGTCCACCATTTCAAAAAGCGGCATTCCAAATTTGGCGCCGTTTTCATTTTTTACGGGAATCACTTCCGATCCGCCAACCATCTGTTTTGCGCCCAACCGCAATTCGGACGGTTCCAAAAAAGACACCCTGAAAAATATCGAAGAAACCGGGGAATTCGCGGTTCACGTGGTCAGCGAAAATATTATGGAAGCGATGCATAAAAGCGCCGGCGGATTTCCGGCGGATGTAAATGAATTTACCGAAACGGGATTAACCGAAACGCCCGGACGGATGATTCGCGTTCCACGGATTAAGGAAGCAAAAATTTGTATGGAATGTAAATCGATGCAAATTGTCCCGGTAGCGGAAAGCGGTTTTTTAGTCATCGGTGAGGTTGTTCATTTTTATTTTGCGGACGGTATCTGGCAGGACGGCTATATTAACACAGAGGAACTGAATATTATCGGCCGCTGGTCCGGATACAATTATATAAAAAACGGCGAAGTATTTCAGATTTAAAAATACGGGCTATACGCTGCAAAGCCTTTATGGATTTGTAGCATACACGATGTATAGCGTTTTAGTGGCGTGTCCTTCTTTTTACAAGTTCAATAATTTTTTCTGCGGCCCGGTTTACCTCATCTCTTGTGGTAAGTTTCCCAAAACTAAAACGCACGGCGCCGTCCATCACTTTTTCCGGTAAATTCATTGCCTCTAAAACGTGGGAGCGGCGAATGCTGCCCGAACTGCAGGCCGAACCGGCCGAAGCGGCGATTCCCGCCATATCCAGGGCCATCAGCAAAGAATCATTACTGATTCCGGGGAAAGAGAGCAGGCTGATATAGGGAAGCCGGGAACTCTTTTTGCCAATGATCACGCAATCCGGTAGAGCGGATTTTATCTGTATTTCAAAAATCTTCTGTAATTGCCGCGCCTTCTCCCAAAAAGCAAGACTTTCATCCAGCACTTCCAGGGCTGCGCCGAATCCGGCAATCCCAAGGCTGTTTTCGGTTCCCGCCCGGCGATTGGATTCTTGCGCGCCACCCCACATAAACGGATCGATATTTGTGCCGCTGCGGATAAATAAAGCGCCAATTCCGGCGGGGCCGTATATTTTATGCGCCGAAACGCTGAGCAAATCCGCCGGGAAATCAGCGAGCGAAAAGGGGAATTTCCCAAAAGCCTGCACCGCGTCGCAATGAAATAAAATATGGTGTTTCCTACATAAAGCGCCTATTTCCCGTACCGGCATGATGACGCCGGTTTCATTGTTCACGAACATGACCGATATCAGGATGGTCTCTTTCCGAATCAGCGATTCAATGTTTTCGATGGCAATATTTCCATCGGAGTTGGGCTGAATATAATCTACTTCAAATCCGTTCTTTTCAAGGAAACGGGCGCTCTGTAAAACGGAGGGATGCTCCACTGCCGAAACAATAAGATGATTCCCTTTCTCCCGGTTTGCCCGGGCCGCGCCGATAACCGCCCCGTTATTGCTTTCGGTTCCACCGCTGGTAAAGACAATCTCTTTTGCCGCGCAGGCGAGTTTTTCTGCGGCAAGATGGCGCACGTTTTCGATGACGGATTTGGATTTCCGCCCGGCATCGTGCATGCTGGAGGGATTGCCTAATGCCTGCGCGCTCCAGGATGTGAGTGCTTTTTTCACGTTTTCGTCCAATGGGGTGGAAGCGCTGTTATCGAGGTATATTTTCATTTTAATTCCGCATCAAATTAGGGGTTAAAATCTGTAATGCAATCCGCTGGATTTCGGGTAAAACATTACGGTGAATCCTATATCAGGTGACTACCGGATTGTTTTTCTTCGAACCGGCATTCGAATTATGCGTTTCTCAAAAACTATTTGATGAAACGATTTAAGCTGGTTTTTTATGCCGGAATATGGTATTTTTACGTATTCTGTTAAACCATTCAAGTGGCTCTTAAACATAGTCCGGGTAAAATCTATTTCGTATGCTTTTGAAAAAATATAAAAAAGTATTCTTTCTTCTCCTGATGGCACATTCTCTTTTTGCCGCCTTCGAGCCCAAAGGAATCGGTACCGCATATCTTGGAGCAGGTTCCGCCGGCCGCGCCGGATCGGATGCTGCATTTGCTATTTTCCTGAATCCCGCGAAACTGGCCTGGAATACGGATACAAAGACGAATCTATTTTACAAAAATTATTATGGGTTAAAAAATCTGAATCAAATAAGCCTCGAAGCGCGCTTTCCCGTCTGGGGCCTGCCGCTGGGAATAGGAATAAACCGCTATGGAATTTCTTCCTATAACGAAGCAGAACTGCGAATCGGCAGCGCCTTCCACTTTTTTGATGCCCTGGATTTGGGTTTTTCCGCAAATATGTACGGTGTTTTTCTGAAAAATTACGGCCATAGTTACACGTTCGGTTTTACCCTTGCAGCGGTCTATAAGATTTTTGAACATACACAGGCAGCCTTTACGGTCGAAAATTTAAACGAGCCGGAACTGGGACAAGCAAAAGAAAAAATTCCGCTCTCGGCCGCATTTGGATTTTCATATCATCCGCTGAAGAATGTGGAACTTCTCATCGATTTGGTAAAAGAACAGAACTACGATTTTGATTTTCGCAGCGGAATTGCTTTTAAACCGCTGTCCTGGACCACCGTGCGAATCGGATTTAAAACCATCGTAAAATCCTATAGCGCGGGATTCTCAATGCAGTACGGCCAATTTGATTTAGGATATGCTTTTGAGTACCATACGGCCTTAGGCGGCAGCAATTCCATAAGTGTAGGTTATGTATTCTAAAATGATTAAAATTCTATTGTTTCTTTTCCTACCCCTCCTTCTGTTGGGGCAGACGAATTTCGATCGTCAGTTATCCCGCAACCGTTCGCAGCTCAATTCCTTAAAAGAAGATATTACGCGTATTAAGAGCAAGCTCAACCGTGTTAAAAAAAATGAAACCTCCATCCTGGAGCAACTGAACCTGATCGATAAAGAAGCGGCGCTTATTGCCCGGGCAAAAGGATTGTTAGAACAGGAAAACCGAATCCTGCGTAAAAAAATAAACCGTACAAACGTACGATTAAAAGAGACGCGGGAACGTTATGAACTGCTGAAAAATCTCTATGCCAAACGCACGGTTTATGCCTATAAATATGGGAAAATTCGCAGCCTCGAATTGCTGCTGTCGTCGGCTTCGGTGAATCAGGCTTTTATCCGTTACCGTTATTTACAGACGATTGCCGAGCACGATGAGCGCTCGATTCGTTCCATTCTGAAACGAAAAAAAGAGATAGAATCTCTTCAACAGAGTTTGAACCAAAGTCTGCAATTAAAACGGCGCAATTTAGCGGCTAAAAAGGAGCAGGAAGATGTTTATGTTTCCCGAAAAAAAGAAAAAGCCTCACTGCTGAAAAAAATGCGCTGGAATGAAAGCACCTATTCCAGACAGCTTTCCTTGAAGCAGGAAGAAAAAGAAAATTTAATTCAGATGATCATCGAACTCGAGCGGCAGCGTCAGGCACAGCTTTCAAAAAACAATAAGCCCAGCGAAGAACCGCGGGTGATTGATTTTAAGTTTGACGATTTTGCCAAGGCAAAAGGCAGGCTGCCCTGGCCGGTAAAAGGAAAGGTTGTAACCCGCTATGGCAAACATAAGGACAAGGGTTCAAAAACCTATACAAAGAATACCGATATCGAGATTAAAAGCAAACTGGGAACGCCGGTTCACTGTGTTTTTAAGGGCGTCGTGCGGGTGATTACTTATCTGCCGGGCTATGGCAACACGATAATTGTGGATCACGGCAAAGGTTATTACAGCGTCTATTCGCATTTGGATGAAATATATGTCCAGAAAGACACCGGTATTAAAACCGGTCAGGTTATCGCGGCGGTGGGGGATTCCGGTTCACTGGCCGGGGCAAAACTGCAGTTTGGAATTTATGGAAAACAGCGCACCTACAATCCCGAAAAATGGCTGCGTTAATTGGTTTGCCACTTCATTAAATCTGAGATCGTTAATCTGCTATCGTTAATTTTCTAAACCGATGTAGTCGGAATCAATAAAGCTTATCCTGAAAATATATGGGGTGCTTGGTAATTGAAAGTTCTCAGTTGGAAATTGGATATTGCCCGGAATGTACCAATGAATAATCAAAAATCAACAGAGAATATCCAATGTCCATTGGAAAATACCCAAAGCCCAAGTAGTCTAAAACGGGAGATGGTCATTCCCACCAGACGGCGGGCGGACAAGCGAAAGTTGAGCCTGCGAAAGCCCGTTTAAGGGAAGGGAATCCAGTGGGGTTGTTCTTCTTGATAACGGACAATCGCTCAGAATAGGTTAAGGATAAATGGGCGTAATTAAAATTTCATAAAGTTTTCATTTGTCGTAAGAGATAGGAACGAGTCAAATTGAAATGGAGCAAATACCAGAAATAAGATTATAAGGATAGCCACCGGAACATTTTGAAATTTATAACGTCCAATGGTAAATTATGCCGCACTAATAAGGAGTTCCGATTGAAACAACTATTTTCCTGTTTGCTTTTTTCCCTTTTACTATCGTTTATGTCCACGCAAGCCGCTTCCGTCAGCGGATTTGTATTTGATGATTCCGATGGTGAATCCCTGACGGGTGCCAACATCTATTTTGAGAAAGTGCCATTTGGGGCCGTTACCAATAACGCCGGATACTATGTGGTTTCGGATCTGCCGGCGGGGAAATATCTGCTGCACTGCAATTATGTAGGCTACCGGGACTATGTGAAAGAAATTGAATTGAGAGATAACCAAAATCTAAAACTAATGATTCAGCTAAAACCCGCTTTGATGGAGACCGAGGCCGTAGTCGTTTCTGCAGACTCTGTGCGTACGGCGGTTAAGCTGTTTCGTAAGGCTATTTCGCGCATCGATATTTCACCATCAGAAATTAAAACAATGCCTTCTGTCGCCGAAACCGATTTACTGCGTATGCTGCAGAGTCTGCCCGGCATTCTGCCCATCTCCGATTTTTCTTCTAAAATATATGTGCGCGGTGGGACTTCTGATCAAAATTTATATTTAATTGACGGTGCGGACGTTTATAATCCGGAACACGCCTTCGGTCTTTTTTCCACTTTTAATACGGATGCGGTGAAGGATATAAAAATTTCCAAAGGCGGGTTCCCGGCAGAATACGGCGGACGCCTCTCTTCGGTGCTGGACGTAACCAACCTCGACGGCAACCGGAAATCCTTTGAAGGTACGGCGGAAGTCAGTATGCTTTCGGCTAAAACCACGGTACAGATGCCTATCGGCCATTTTGGTTCCGTTTCCGCTTCGTACCGGCGTACCTATATCGGCGAAACGGCTAAATTGTTTTACGACGATATTCCTAATTACTATTTTTACGATGGCCACATCAAAGCATTTTTTGATATCAATGCCGATAATAAGCTTTCACTTAGTTTTTTTAAAGGGGATGATTTTCTGGATTACACCTTCGCTTCCGGAGCCGAGGGTGCGCCATCTATCCATTATGACTGGGGAAACACGACCGCCAGCCTGCGCTGGACCCATATTTTTGCACCGAATCTATTTTCTAATTTTTGGGTCACTTCCAGTCAGTTCGATTCCAAATTTTCTGTGACGGAGGTGGACCACAGCGAAACCAATGATTTATCCGACTTAAGTTTTAAAGGACAGCTCGAATATGCCCTGTCCAAATCGGTAGACGCGAAATTCGGCTTTGAGCAGAAAAACCTCAAAACCAGTCTGCAGCAGGATAATCCAGGCGGCGTAGTGGATGTGAACCGTAAACGCCAGTATTTTACCGGCTATCTGGCTTTTAGCTGGAAGCCAACGGGCGACTGGATGATTGAACCGGGCCTGCGTTACAATGCCTTTGTATCGGATAAAACCTTTCAGGACTGGGCGCCTCGTTTCTCCGCTAAATACCGTCTGACGGAAAATATCAATTTAAAGGCTTCAACCGGCATTTTTTACCAATACCTGCAAAAAATACCGCGCCCATTTATCGCGGATATCTGGACGACTTCGGATAAATACCACGACCGCTCCAAAGCGGTGCATTATATACTGGGCTTTCAGTACGAAGTAGCGCAGAATCTTTCTTTCGAACTGGAAACCTATTATAAAACCTATCAAAACCTGTATTCCTTAAAAAACTATTTTCTTGATTTTAAACCTTCAGGATACGATGAGACCGGCCGCCCGGTTTTTACCGAAACAAAGGGCTTGTTTAACCGGGGGGACGGCTATTCGACCGGTATCGAATTGCTGCTGCGTAAACGCTACGGCTCTGTAAATGGCTGGCTGGCTTATACACTGGCGCGCACCGAATATACGACCGAAGGGATCAACCAGGAAAATCCCTACGCGCCTCGGCACGATCGCACGCATGTGGTGAATGCCGTTATCAATGTGGATATAAACAATGCCATTCGGGAATGGCAGGGAAAAACGCCTTCGACGGCAAAGAGCAACTGGAAACTGGGGATGAATTTTATCTACACTTCCGGTCAGCCCATTACTCTGCCCAGCTCCACTTATTACGGCGCCGGCATCCCCGATCAGGATTACGAACACCTGCTGCTCTATCCCACGGCCATAAACCGCTACCGGCTGCCCGATTATATCCGGATGGATTTGAGCCTGACCTGGAAACGCCGTTATAAACACTGGTCGATGGCGCCCTACCTGCAGGTTTTTAATATCGGTAACCGGGCAAACGTCTGGTTTATTCAATACGACAGTGAGGAAACAGAAAATCAAATTACGCAGAAGGTAGAAACAATTAATATGTTTCCCATTCTGCCCACGATTGGAATACGGTTTGAGTTCTAACAACCCACGGGAATTGTTGGGTGTATGAAATTCCGATATATCGGGGTCGAAGCCCAATTCCCACCCTTCGACTTCGCTCAGGGTTCTATTCTTTAAGGTGGTTGAGAGTATGTTGAAGTGTGATATTATAAAAATCAATAAAGGCTAAAAATATGATAAAACCAAAGATAAAGAGGATAAGCGGCGTTCTTGGTTTTTTGTTACTTTTTTCTTCCTGCGGGACGCCTACGATTTCCGTGGATGAAAGCACCTATGAACCGAAGATTGTGATCAACGGATTTTTGATTCCCGGTAACCCTGTTTCTAAAATTAAAATTGACCGTAATTTTCCTCTCGGGCAGTCCATTGATAAAAACGAAATCCCCTTAAACGATGCGCAGGTCAGGATAACCGACGTCGCGGCGGATACAGCATTCACCCTGAGCTACAATCCCGATTCAGCCTGGTTTGAATACAGCGGGACGGATTTGAATATTAAATATGGTAAAACCTACCGTTTGGATGTTTCGGCGACGCTGGATGGCCGGCCGTTACAAGCTGCTTCGGTAACCACGGTGCCGGACGAAGGACTGAAGATCGACCGTCTGGCTTCGGTGTTTGGTGATTTAACATACCGCCAAACCAGCGGGGAAGGGAATTTAATATCTCCGCTCATTGTCTATGAGCAATCCGGGAATAGCGCGTTTTACCTGCTTTCCATCAGTGCTCTCGATGCGGGATTCTCTACGTTTATCTATGAAAACCCAATGGGACAGAAGTTAGAGAAAATGCTGGATAGAGGCCGGAAAATAGAAGACCTGCAGTACAGTGGCAAATGGAAACGGCCGGATAATGAAAACAACAGCTACAGTTTTATTGAAGTAAACTGGTTCCGCATCTGGTTTTACGGCCCCTATCGTTTGGTGCTGTACGCAGGGGATCAAAACTACTATCATTATTACAACACTTCTAATAATGTGATGGGAATGGACGGCAATCTGCACGAACCGATTTTTGATATCGAGGGAGACGGAATCGGCGTTTTCGGATCGGCGGTCACGGATACGGTGTATCTGAATGTTTTGCGCCCTTAATGGAGGTGGTATGCTTTTTTGGAGTGCATTGACTGTGTCAATGGATAGATATAAATCGACACAGTCGACTTCCTTCAAAGAAAGCGCTCCAAAATTAGTGCTCCTGGTAAAAGACCCAAAAGAAATAAACGGCTGAAAAAAACACGAAGAGCATCATTGGAATTAAAAGGATTAAGGGCCCGCTGCTAATGGCGCCGTTCCATCGGAATTGACTGGGATAGTATAAACGCAGCATTAAATAAATCCGTAGAAGCAATCCTATGGATGAACCCCAGACGGCCAGTTTCGTGGCGGATGCTAAGCGTCCGGATACTTTTTTACTGGCTTCTTCATAAAAAACCGCATAAAAATATACCCAGCAGATGGCTATGGCTAATAAAAGAAAAACGGATACCGTTGTTTGTGTTTCAGCAGGAATAAAATTTTCCATTCCGAATACCCGGAAAATCCCCTGGGCAATAAATAGCGCTAAAAAAACACTTCCGGTGATGGCGAAAAGAGTGGCTCTTCCCAGGCGTTCGTTTTTTATTTCTTCTCCTTTTTTTCCGGTGAGCGTGAACTGGCGGTAGAATGAGAGAAAGAATAGAACCAGGGTACCCGCTGCTAAAAGGGAGAGCAGCACATTGATTCGGGCGGCAGAGAGGTTATAAAACATCTGCGGCCGGATACTGCCGGCGGCCCGGCTGAGAAACAAATAAATGGTTCCGGCGGCTGCCCATAGTGCGGATTGTTTTAAACGCATAACGGCTCCAATTTATATTTTGTTATTTGTGCGCATTCATACCACAGATTAACACAGAAAAAACCGAAAAATCGTTGGGTCTGATAAATTCAAATATCTGTGTTTCTGAATTCTTTTTATGAACACAATCCCGTCAAACAAAAGTACTGTTATCCGTATTTTACTAAATTTTTAGCGGATAGAAAAATGTTAAATCTTTTATTTTAACAATGCCATCTTATTAATCAATAAATACGCTCGGTGCTTTATAGATATTCTTAATTTGTATTCCAAACCTGCTCCGGTTAAATTCTGTCAACGAAAAACGGAGCTGCTATCTACCTCTTTGATTCAAAATACCGCATTTCTGAAGATATGATTCTTTGTGGAATCGATGAAGCCGGACGTGGGCCGCTGGCAGGTCCGGTAGTGGCGGCAGCTTTGGTTTTGCCTGTGGAATTGCAAATCGACGGCATTAACGATTCTAAAAAACTATCCGAAAAAAAACGCAGGCAACTGGATAAAGAAATCCGTGAGCAGGCGGTTAGTTTTGGAATTGGCCTGGCGGATGAAGCCGAAATTGAACGTCTGAATATTTTGCAGGCTGCTTTTCTGGCGATGAAACGCGCCGTGGAGGCGCTGGCGGTAAAACCCGGATATGTACTGGTGGACGGGCGCGATTTTCCCAGCTTCGTTTTCCGGGAACAGCCGCTGAGAGGTGAGGCGGTTGTAAAAGGCGATTCCAAATCCGCGGTGATTGCCGGGGCGTCGATCCTGGCCAAAGTATACCGTGATGCCCTAATGGTACGCTATGCCGAACAGTTTCCCGGTTACGGTTTTGAGCAGCACAAGGGCTACGGTACTCAAATGCACCGGGATAAAATCCGGGAACTGGGACCGTGTCCGATTCATCGAAAAAAGTTTTTAAGAAAAATATTA
>JANTFQ010000033.1 GCA_024763405.1 Calditrichaceae bacterium | reverse complement strand
TACAATGAAACAATCTGCCGATCTGCATATCCCGGAAACCCTGCATCGTGAGCTGAGTAAAGCGCTTGAACGTAGTGTTTTTAAATCCGTCGATGATTTGGCCGCTTATATTTTGCAGAATTATTTAGACACGGAAAACGAAAGCGCGGAAACTTCACCGCAAGAAGACGATCAGGCGGTAAAAGAGCGTCTGAAAAACCTGGGATATTTATAAAATTGAAAATAGATTTACATACACATACAAATTGTTCGGATGGAACCCTTTCTCCGGAAGCCCTGGTTGATCTTGCCAAGAAGAGCGATGTTTCTGTTCTTGCCGTCACCGATCACGACACCGTAAACGGTTGCGTACCTGCTATTGCACAGGGTGAAAAAATCGGAGTTAAGGTAATTGGCGGGGTGGAACTGAGCATTGCCTATTCGCTTCCCAAAACGGGTCATCTGCATCTGCTTGGTCTTTTTATCGATCCACGGAATGCAGCGCTGAACCAGGCTTTAACAAAACTTAGCCTGGCCCGTGAGCAGCGCGGAGAAGAAATTCTCCGGAAACTGGCTAAAATAAATATGCCCATTGAGCCTGAGGAATTAAAGGCCGTGGTAAACGGGGGCAGCACCGGACGGCCGCATATCGTTTCTCTGCTCTTAAAAAAGGGGTACATTCGTTCTGCCTTTCAGGGCTACACGCAAATTCTCGGAAAAGGGGGCGCCGCCTATGTCTCTAAAGAAAAACTGGATCTGGAACCCGCGATTAACCTGATTCACCAGGCTGGCGGCGTTGCGGTTTTGGCGCATCCCATTAGTCTCATGTTTGCCAACTATCCCCGTCTTGGTGATGAAATTCTGAAATTCAAAGAAATGGGATTGGACGGAGTGGAAGTCTATTATTCTTCGCATGATTACTATTTTACCAAATGGTTGTATGATTTCTGTTTAAAGAATAATCTGCAAATGTCGGGCGGCAGCGATTTTCACGGCAGTATTAAACCGGATATTGTGCTGGGACGCGGCCGGGGCAACCTGCGAATTCCGTACCAGGTTTTTGAAAATTTGGAAAAATTCCATCTTAAAATAACTTCTTTCTAAATTTAGGGTTTGTCTGTGTAAGTATTTAGGGCTAAATGTAGCTTGTGCCATTGCAATGCCGGAGGGTGTGCTATAAAGATGGTTCTGTTCGGGAAAGCAATCTTCTTTAGGACTGCCACATCATCCGGTAGCTGCCGGATTCCTTGCGATGACAAACAAGAATTGTTTAGTCCGGGAGTAAATGGTTCCAACCATTTTAAAACGATTTGAAACGGATGTGATTAGTCCCTATGAAAAAATCCCGCTTGTTTATTTTAGCCCTCGACGGCACACCGTTTACACTTTTGCAGCGGCTTTTCCGGGAAGGCGTCATGCCCAATCTAAAAAAATTGGCGGAAGGAGCTGTTTTTAAACAAATGGATTCGGTGCAGCCACCGGTTTCTTCTTCAGCCTGGGCTTCATTTATGACCGGCAAGACGCCGGCACAGCACGGCATTCTCGGCTTCGTGGATCGCACTCCCGCGGATATGAACTGGTATGTTCCAAACGCCGATCACCTGCGGGCTAAAACCATCTGGGAAATTCTTTCGGAACAGGGAAAGCGCGTTTTTGTGATGAATGTTCCCGTTACTTTTCCGCCGAAACCCATAAACGGAATTTCCATCTGTGGTTTTTTAGGAAACGATATTCGCAAGGGGACCTGGCCGCCGGAAATCGGTACGCTGCTCAAAGCCCGGGGGTACCGCATCGACGCGGACACGGAACTGGCTAAAACCAACCTGTCGGCTTTTATGGAGCATCTGTTTACTGTACTGGAAAAACGTTTTGAAACCATGCGTTCTTTTTATGCACAGGAACACTGGGATGTTTTTATGACCCATATCATGGAAACCGACCGCCTGCACCATTTTTTCTGGGAGTATTTTGAACAGGGGCACACAGCATATAAAGCACGTTTTTTGGATCTTTACCGGCGGATCGACTGGGAAATCGGCCGCATTCTTGCGGAGTCCGGCGAAGATAGCGCCTTTTTGCTTTTATCCGATCACGGTTTCTGTACCCTGCATTATGCGGTTTACCTGAACCGCTGGCTTGCCGATAACGGATATCTTTTTTTTAAATCAAATCCACCGTCCGATCTGCACAACATTGCACCGCACAGCAGGGCCTACAGTCTGTATCCTGGACGCATATACCTGAATTTAAAAGGCCGGGAAAGAGACGGCTCCGTAGAACAGGGCTTACCTTATGAACAATTGCGCACTGAATTAGCGCAGCGTCTGAAAACCTTTTTGGATCCTGCCGGCCGGCCGGTGGTGAAACAGATACTACGCCGCGAAGAAGTCTACCCGGAAGCTTCCGCAGCAGAAGCGGCTATGTTGCCCGATTTAATTGCCATACCGCACAAGGGCTATGATTTGAAGGGCGACCTGTGGCATGCTTCGCTGATTGATAAAACCGTTTTTAACGGGATGCACACGGAAGATGACGCCTTTGTCCTGGCGAAAGATATTTTGATTCCTGAAGGACGGTTTTCAATCGATACACTATTTAAGGCGGTGGAGGGCTTTTTTGATTAAAAGGGAATGGCCTTTCTGCGTTTCCGGATTGGAACAGTCAATTCACTCCAAAAAAAAGAGTGAATTTTACCCGGCGCTTTCGTTTTGTTTATTTCCCAAAATAGTTTAAATTCCACAGCTACTTATTAACAAGCATATATTCGGAATCTTATGGAATACTGGTACGCGATTTATACAAGGCCGAGACATGAGAAAAAAGTATTTGAAGCCCTGCAGGAAATGGGTTGGGAATCCTTTTTGCCTATGGTGACCCGTGTTCGTTTATGGAAAGATCGCAAGAAAAAAGTAGAGATGCCCCTGTTCAGTAGTTACCTGTTTGCACGCTTCGATTATAAGAATCGTTTTGATCTGCTTCACATTTCCGGGGTAGTAAAAGTTGTTAACTTCAAAGGTGTGCCGGCCGTTGTCCCGGAGTGGCAGATTGACGCTCTGAAAAAAATGATTGCCAATCCCGAAAAAATGCAACTCGAAAACTATATGCGCAGCGGCGAGCAGGTTGAAGTGATAGATGGTGTTTTTAAAGGAATGCGCGGCGCCGTAAAAGTTGTAAAAGGAACGACTCGTCTGCTGGTTACTATCGAAGGGATTCAACAGACGGTATCGGTGGAATTAGACAGCAGCTTTGTGAAGAAAATTGAGCAAAAAAATGAATAAAATTATTCAGGGAAAATCGACCGAAGAAAATGTACCTATCAAACGATTTGGGTATCTTTTTTCCGTTTTCTTTCTGATTTTGACAGCGATTGCAATGTTAATTAAATCCATATTGCTGCCTTTTCTTTTTATTGCCGCTATGTATTTTATCGGCGGTAGTTTATGGGTGCCCGCCTTAATAAAACCATTCTACAACTGGTTTGGTCATTTTCTGGTTCCGGCTGTACAGGAATCGCCCAAACCGAATAAAAATAATGCTCATGAATCTGCAAAAACCAACCGATAATCCAGGGTATTGCTACTAAAAGGAATTTATGTATAGGGACAGTAAAACAAGAACCGTCGTTAAGGCCATTACCTGGCGCATTACCGCAACTTTAACAACGATTATGCTGGTCTATTTATTTACCGGCCAGATTCAAACGGCTGTTGAAGTGGGTGTACTGGAAATGACAGCCAAGCTTCTTTTTTATTACGGCCACGAACGTTTATGGGATAAACTGATGTTCGGCCGTGTGGAAATACCGCCGTTTGTTTTGTGGATTACCGGGATTCCACATTCGGGAAAGACAACCCTGGGCGATATGGTTTACAAAAAGCTGAAAAAAGAAGGGATAAAAATTCAGCGCTTGGACAGCCACGACGTCCGGCCACTTTTCCCGGAAACGGGATTTACGCAAAAAGAAGTAAACAGCCATATTAAAAGGGTGGGCCATCTGACTTCGATGATGGAAAATAACGGCATTTCGACCATCGCTTCTTTTGTTTCACCATTTAATGAAAGTCGTGATTTTGTTCGGGGAATATGCAGCAATTATATTGAGGTATATTTAAAAACCACCGCCGATGAAATAAGTGAAAAATACGGCTGTGAATTATATGATAAAGCAAAAAAAGGCCTTGTTCAGAACGTCGCCGGAATCGATATTGAATACGAAACATCTTCCAAAACCGAACTGGTTATAGAAATGGGGGATCTGTCGCTGGAGGCGGCGGCAAAAAATATTGTGAGTTATTTAAAGAAGAATAATCTATAAAAAAGATAAAAGGTTTCAGGAGAAAAAATGGATCATTTGGATCAATTAGAAAGCCGTAGCATACATATTTTTAGAGAGGCTTATGCAAACTTTAAAAATCTGGGCATGCTCTGGTCAATTGGAAAAGATAGTACGGTTTTGCTGTGGCTGGCGCGCAAGGCATTTTTTGGACATGTACCGTTTCCGCTGGTGCACATCGACACGAATTATAAAATTCCCGAAATGATTGAATACCGCGACCGTCTGGCCCTGGAATGGAATTTAAATATGATTTACGGACAGAATGAAGAAGCGTTAAGGGAAAAGAGAACTTTTCCGGATGGGAATGTGGATCGTATTACCTGCTGCCGGCTTCTGAAAACAGAGGCCCTAAAACACACGCTCTCCGGTCAGTGGAAACGCTACCGTATGAATCATAATACAGAACAATACGAAGTGGATAGCAATACGGAAGCCTTTACGGGCATCATTGTAGGGGTGCGCTCCGATGAAGAGGGCAGCCGTTCCAAAGAACGCTATTTTTCACCGCGGGATCGGGAAAATTTATGGGATGTGGGCGATCAGCCGCCGGAATTCTGGAATCAGTATAAAACCGATTTTGCGCCGGGCACCCATCTGCGTATTCACCCGTTGCTGGACTGGACGGAATTAAACATCTGGGAATATATCAAACGGGAAAATATTCCTACTGTTTCTCTTTATTATGATCAAGGTGAAGGTAAACGGTATCGTTCGTTAGGATGCTATCCCTGTACGACGCCGGTGGATTCCAACGCTAAGAATGTGGATGAAATTATTGAGGAATTGCGTACCGGTAAGTTTGCCAATATTGCCGAACGTTCCGGAAGGGCTCAGGATAAAGATGACGGCGGCGGTTTGGAGACCCTTCGTAAAGACGGATATATGTAGTAGCGGGCCGGTCTTAGACCGACCCGTACCACCCAAAATAGAAAATGTTGTTAAATAAAAAGTGGTAAAATATGGAAAACAAAGATAATCGCGAACAAATGAATATTGTCATAGCCGGACATGTGGACCATGGTAAAAGCACGATTATTGGTCGTATGCTGGCCGATACCAAATCCCTGCCCGAAGGAAAGCTGGCCCAGGTTAAAGAGAACTGCCGTTTAAATTCCAAGCCTTTTGAATATGCCTTTCTGTTGGATGCGCTGAAAGATGAACAGTCGCAGGGCATCACCATCGATGCGGCCCGGGTCTTTTTTCAGACAAAAAAGCGGCACTATATTATTATTGATGCGCCGGGACATATTGAATTTTTAAAGAATATGATTACAGGCGCCTCTCGTGCCGAAGCAGCTTTATTGGTCATCGACGCTGCAGAGGGTGTACGAGAGAATTCCCGCCGCCACGGTTATATGCTTTCGATGCTGGGTATCAAACAGGTAACGGTTTTAGTGAACAAGATGGATTTGGTAGATTATAAGCAACAGGTTTTTGATGATATTGTGACCGAATATAGTGACTTCCTGCGCAAAATTAATGTAGAGCCGGATTTGTTCATTCCGGTGAGCGGCCGCGAGGGTGATAATGTGGCCGGGCTTTCCGAAAGAACACCTTGGTACACCGGCAGCACCGTACTCGATTCACTGGATATTTTTAAAAAAGAAAAAGCGCCGGTGGAAAAGGATTTTAGAATGCCGGTACAGGATGTCTATAAATTTACCGGGCAGGGAGATGACCGTCGTATCATTGCCGGTACCGTTGATTCCGGTATGCTGCATGTAGGGGACGAAGTTGTTTTCTATCCTTCAGGAAAGCGCAGCCGGGTGAAAACGATTGAGGGTTTTAACCTTCCGGAGCAGACCAGTGCCGAAGCCGGACAGGCCATCGGATTCACCATGGAAGAGCAGATTTATGTAGCCCGCGGAGAAACAGCGACCGTTGCCGGTCAGAAGAAACCGCAGGTAACCACCCGCTTTAAGGTGAGTTTGTTTTGGCTGGGTAAAAATCCTTTTATCCGTAAAAAAGACTATTCCATCAAAATTGGCACTATAAAAGTGGATGCCCGTCTCGAAGAAATTATCCGGGTAATCGACGCCTCGAATCTGAATAATGATGAAAAGAGCGAACAGGTAAAACGCCATGATGTTGCCGAGTGTATTCTTAAGGTTAACAAAGCAATTGCCTTTGATTTGGCCGAAGATTTTGCCGATTCCAGCCGCTTTGTAATTGTGGATGATTATGAAATCCGCGGTGGCGGTATTATTCGTGAAGCGCTGGAAGATAAACAGACCTGGATGCGCGATAAGGTTCTGGTGCGTAATTTTAAATGGGAACCGAGTCAGATTGGTATGGAATCCCGCGCCGAAAAATACAATCAGAAATCAACTCTGGTTTTAGTAACCGGCGAGCGCGATATTGGTAAAAAAACCGTTGCCAAAGGTCTGGAGAAACGTCTCTTTGCCGATGGGAAGGTGGTCTATTTTATGGGAATTGGTAATGTGCTGTATGGCGTTGATGCGGATATTAAAGAAGCAAAGAATGGAAATAATCGCCAGGAACATATGCGCCGTCTGGCGGAAATTGCCCACCTGCTGCTCGATGCCGGAATGATCTTAGTGGTAACCGCGGTGGAACTAACCCAGGATGATCTGGAGCAGATCAAAACGGCAGTCAATCCCGATAAAATTGAAACGGTTTGGGTTGGGGATAATAAAACTACCGATATTGCAGCGGACTTAACGATTCCCACTCAGACGGAGCCGGATGAAGCCGTTGACCGCATAAAATCTCTGCTGCAGGAGCGTGGTATTATTTTTAAACCATGGTAGGTGTTAGTAGCACGTAGTAAGACGCAAGATGCAAGACACAAGTAGTAAGACAAAAGACAAAAGATACAAGATGTAGCGTTTAAGGGTTTGGCTAATTTACCTATTTCTGTGGACAATTGAGTATGATTGTGGCTAAAAATAAAAAATCCGATAATGTCGTCTGGCATTCCGGGCAGGTAACCTACGAAGACCGCTGTGCTCTGTTAAATCAAAAGGGTGTCGTGCTCTGGTTTACCGGCTTGTCCGGCTCCGGGAAATCCACCATTGCCGTGGAAGTGGAGCGCAGGCTGACCGCCGCAGGGAAACTGACGTATCGGCTGGATGGCGATAATGTGCGTCACGGATTAAATGCCGATTTGGGATTCAGCGCGGAGGACCGTGATGAAAATATCCGGCGGATTGCAGAAACAGCCGTATTGTTCAAAGACGCCGGACTGATTACCCTGGTCTCGTTTATTTCTCCTTTCCGGAAAATGCGGCAGTTTGCGCGGGAACGGGCTGGTAAGGAGCATTTTATTGAGATTTATGTAAAAGCCGATGTGGAAACCTGCGCATCCCGCGATCCGAAGGGATTGTATAAAAAAGCCCAAAAAGGCGAGATACAAGATTTTACGGGTGTCAGTTCTCCGTACGAAGTGCCACAGCAGGCCGAAATTGTTATAGATACGGCACGGTCGTCTGTCGAAGCGTGTGCCGAACAAGTGATAGAGTATTTGAATAAAAGATAAAATCCTCGTCATAAAGTCCTGGTGCTACCACCATCCGGGCTTGTTTATTTCCCTGAAATTATTATATTAAAGCCTTGTAAAATAAAGCAGTTATTGAGGTATGCTCCTGCGTTTTATTTTTAATAAAATGTAATTGACGGGGCGGAGCTGTATATTTTTAAATTAGGAATTAGGAAAAATATGGATAAAAAGAATTTTGCACTGATTGGAGCGGCGGGATATATCGCTCCGCGTCACATGCAGGCAATCAAAGATACAAATAATGATCTTGTGGCTGCTATGGATCCATCGGATTCAGTGGGTATTTTAGACCGTTATTTTAATGACGTCGATTTTTTTACGGAATTTGAGCGCTTCGACCGTCATGTGGAAAAACTGCGGCATGAAAATAATGGGCAGCGCATTCAGTATGTCAGTATCTGTTCGCCCAATTATCTGCACGATGCGCATATGCGTTTTGCGCTGCGCGCCGGCGCCGATGCCATTTGTGAAAAACCGCTGGTGATGAATCCCTGGAATATTGACGCTTTGGAAGATATTGAACGGGAATCGGGACATAAAATTTATAATATCCTGCAGCTTCGCATGCACAAGGCAATTATCGATTTAAGACAAAAGATAAAAGATAAAAATCAAAAGACAAAAGCCAATATTGATTTGAGTTATATTACCAGCCGGGGTAAATGGTACCAGTATTCCTGGAAAGGGAATATGGAAAAATCCGGCGGTGTGGCCACCAATATCGGCATCCATTTTTTTGATATGCTGATGTGGATTTTCGGAAAGCCGCAGCACTCGGAAGTACATTTAAACGATCCCAGTAAGATGGCCGGATTTATCGAACTGGAAAATGCCAATGTGCGCTGGTTCCTTTCGGTGGACCGCAACGATTTACCCAAACAGGCGGTGGATGAAGGTAAGCCCACTTTTCGTTCCATCTTAGTAGACGGGCAGGAAATTGAATTCAGTGGTGGATTTACCGATTTGCACACCGAAGTGTATAAAAATATTCTGGCCGGTAGGGGCTTTGGTTTAAGCGACGCCCGTCCGTCTATCGAGCTGGTGCATACCATCCGGCACAGCCAGCCCCTGCAGCAAAAGAACGACCGATTTCATCCTTTGATAGGATAAATGCTACAAGTGTATGAACATCAAATTATAACAATTATTCAAAGTGTTTTAAATAGCCAGCCTTTAGAAATTATTCTGTATGGTTCAAGGGCAACCGGGAAGGCGCATCCCTCTTCTGATTATGATATCGCTTTAAAGTCCGCTCAACTGATTCCCCAAAATAAACTGAGTCAGATTCGTGAGAAAATGGAAGATTCAAATATTCCTTACAAAATAGACGTTGTGGATTATGCGGTTGTATCTTCAAAACTGCAGGCTATTATAGATAAGGATGGAATTAAATGGTAACCGCTGAAAGCTTTGAAAAAGCGCTTCTAAAATTAGAAGAGGCTACATCTTTAGAAGAAACGGAAATAGTTCGTGACGCTACCATTCAAAGATTTGAATTTACTTTTGAATTGGGCTGGAAAGCATTACGGACATTTTTATTACAGGTACATGGAATTGTGTGTAATTCGCCGAAAAAGTGTTTCCGCGAAGGACTGGTGCTTAACTTCTATGATGTTAGGGTGACAGAACAGTTGCTTTTAATGGTTGATGACAGAAATGAAACGACGCATACCTATGACGAAAACAAGGCACAGAAAATCTATGAAAACATTATAAATGAGTACGCTGGATTGTTGAGATTACTATTGAAAAAAATAAGGTAAAAATATGTCTGATTATTTTATTCATGAATCGGCCTATGTGGACGATAATGTTGAAATTGGCAAAGGTACGAAGGTCTGGCATTTTTCGCATATTCAGAGCGGTTCGAAGATTGGAAAAAATTGTGTCTTTGGCCAAAATGTAAATGTGGGTAACAATGTAACCATTGGTAATTTTTGCAAGGTGCAGAATAATGTTTCCATTTACGAAGGAGTGGAACTGGAAGATTATGTCTTCTGCGGCCCTTCCATGGTATTTACCAATATTTCGGAACCGCGGGTGGAGTTTCCGCAGCGGGGAACGGAATTTTATTTAAAGACAATCGTCAAATACGGCGCTTCTATCGGCGCAAATGCCACTATTGTCTGTGGCCATGATGTGGGACGTTTTGCTTTTATTGCCGCCGGAGCGGTGGTGGTTAAGGATGTACCGGATTATGCGTTAATGGCCGGTGTGCCGGCCAAACGCATTGGCTGGATGAGTCGCCACGGGGCTAAATTACCGGCGCCGGATGCAGAAGGAATTTCGGTGTGTCCTAAAAGCGGCTGGAAGTATAAAGAGAAAGAGCCCGGTGTTTTAAGTTGTTTGGATTGGCCAGAAGACAAGCCGGTTGCTTAAGTAATTATCAATTTTAAATGTTAAATTATAAATGTTGGGTTTTTGAATAGTTAAGTCATCCAAAAGCAACGCCGGAGTGAAACACAAAACACATGAAACTGATTAGTAAACCCACAACATTCCAATCCATTTGGGATGAAAGGCTGGTTGATCTTGGCGGCATCCTCAAAATTGTTGTGGATCTGGAACAGCAGCTCATTGGGGTGGATGCTGAAATGCATGCGGACATAGAAGAAGAAATGCTAAAGCAAGGTTCACAGCAGCGTGATTTGTGGGGAGCTAACCTCCTTGAAAATAGTGAAGGAACGTACGATATCGAATATACTTCGTTCATCAATATTCGGCCAGGGCAGGGTAACCGGGCAATGGATATAGAGGATGGAAATATTCGTCAGCAAATGGAAACTATTATTCATAGATTGATTTTGTGAAATGTATCCGTTAATCCTTCATAAAAATTTAACATTAGAAAAATGGTCAACCCATTCGAAGGGTCAGCAAATCCTGATGATTGCCAACGAATTACATCGTGCTAAAAATTTTATTCGCAGCGGAAAAATAAACGCTGTAAATCTTTGTTACGAACGGGCCTTCGAGTTAACCGATTTAACCTCATCCGACCCCAAATGGCGCGGACATGGAAGAGAACTACGCCGGTTCAGAGAACTGCTGGCTATGCAATATATTAATCCGAAAAAAGACGAACAGATGAACTGGGCACTGTACATTGGTTTGATTCGGCTATCTGCCGAGGCCAGCCGTTTACTTTATCCCGCAAAAGAAATGGAAGAAAAGAAATGAAACGAATATTGAATATCGTTGGTGCGCGGCCGAATTTTATGAAAATCGCTCCCATTCACCGCGAGATGCAGAAATCGAATAATGATATTGAGCCCATTCTGATTCACACCGGGCAGCATTATGATGAACGGATGAGTAAATTCTTTTTTGATGATTTGGGAATGCCCAAGCCGGATGAGTTCCTCGGCGTTGGTTCCGGCAGTCATGCGGAGCAAACCGCCAGGGTGATGGTTGAATTTGAAAAAGTTTGCCTTAAATACAAGCCGGATTTGGTGCTGGTGGTCGGCGATGTAAATTCTACCATGGCCTGCAGTATTACCGCTAAAAAACTATGGATTCCGGTAGCCCATGTAGAAGCGGGTCTGCGCAGTTTTGACCGTGAAATGCCCGAAGAGATTAACCGTCTGGCTACGGACGCCATTTCGGATTTTTTGTTTGTCTCGGAAATTAACGGGGAAATAAATTTAAAGAATGAAGGTGTTGACCCCAATAAAATGCATTATGTGGGTAACGTAATGATCGATTCGCTGATTAATTTTATGGAGAAGGCCGAGCAATCGACCATAATGACGGAGCAGAATCTGAATGGCGATGATTTTGTTTTGATTACCATGCACCGGCCCTCTAATGTGGATGATAAAGAGAATTTTACTAAAATTATGCATGCTTTCGAAGCCATCTCCAAAGACATTACGATTATCTTTCCCATCCATCCACGGGCGGAAAAGAATCTGGAAAAATTTGGCCTGCTGCAAATGGCTAAATCGATGCATAATTTAAAACTGCTGCCGCCGCTGGGTTACTTAGATTTTATCCAGCTGGAAAAAAAGGCAAAATTTGTAATTACCGATTCCGGCGGCCTGCAGGAAGAAACCACGTATCTTGGAAAACCCTGCCTGACCGTGCGTGAAAATACCGAGCGCCCCATTACTGTACAGATTGGCACCAATGAAATAATCGGGACGGACACGGAGCTGCTGATTTCACAATCGAAGAAAATTTTAAGCGGCGACTGGAAAAAGGGCGAGATACCCAAATACTGGGATGGCAAAACAGCCGAACGGATTGTAGAAATTTTAGATGAGAAGCTTTAGTTTGGATCTTAGTTATTGAGTTATTGAGTTATTGTGTTATTAGGTTATGGGGAACTATAAACCTTGAAATAAGCCCTCTACCCTTGGCAATTGGCAATTGGCCCTTGGCTCTTAACCACAAGAAATTATCCTTATGAAAACTATTATTGTAACCGGTGGGGCCGGGTTTATCGGCTCCAATTTGGTGCGCTATCTGATTCAGCATACCGCCTATAAAGTACTGAATGTGGATAAGCTGACCTATTCCGGTAATTTAGACTCTCTCACAGATGTGGCGGAGCATGAACGTTATTCATTCGAACAGGCGGATATTTGTGAAGCGCAGGAGATTTCTGAGCTTTTTAAAAAATACCAGCCGGATTATGTGATGCATCTCGCGGCGGAATCCCACGTGGATCGTTCCATCGACGGCCCGGCGGAATTTCTAAATACCAATATTCTGGGCACCTTTACACTGTTAGAAGCAGCGCGCACGTACTGGCATAATTTAAAGAGTTCCCAAAAAGAAACTTTCCGCTTTTTACATATCTCCACTGATGAGGTATTTGGCTCCCTCGGCAGCAGCGGCTATTTTTCAGAGGAAACCGCTTATAAACCCAATTCCCCTTATTCGGCTTCCAAAGCATCTTCGGATCATCTCGTGCGGGCCTGGTATCATACCTATAATTTGCCCACGGTTATCACCAATTGTTCCAATAATTACGGTCCCTACCAGTTTCCGGAAAAGCTGATTCCGGTGGTTATTTTAAAAGCCCTGAAGGGGGAAGCGATTCCCGTTTACGGCAAAGGGGAAAACATTCGTGACTGGTTGTATGTAGAAGACCATGTAAC
>JANTFQ010000032.1 GCA_024763405.1 Calditrichaceae bacterium | reverse complement strand
CGGCGGATTTCCCCTCCCTTCCAAAAAAAGGGAGGGGATTACCCTTCGACTTCGCTCAGGGTACAGAAGTGGGTTGGTTTTAAGTTCCTATAAAATATACATCGCTCTTCACATTGATATCACTGATATTAATTGACTATTTCCAATTCTAAACCGGACACTTTTGAAGATAACTGAAAAAACGAAATGGTTATCTGCTAAACCACTATTGTTTTATTAAAAAAAACCCCGGGGACTGGCCGGGGTTTTGAGATATGAAATCCGTTCGGAAAAAAGGAAATTTAGTTGCGGTACTTTTTATACATCTGGTCGCCTTCGAAACCGAGCGCTTTCCAGTCGATGCGTTTGTTTTTCCCTTTACCGTGGCAATTGGAACATTTTAGGGCTTCTTCCTTTGGCGAAACCATGTGGTCCAGACCCCAATACATTTCAGTTTCTACCCAACCGTATTTTCCACTGTAATCCAGCCCGGCAACTTTCATACCCTCGGCTGCGGCTTTGTTCCAGTCGAAATCTTTCCAGTAGCCGCCCCAGAGATGCGGAACAATCAGGTAATTGTGTTTTGTATCGTAAATTTGTTTCCCGCGCATCACTTTATAGGGATACAATTTGGAATCCTTGTCGCTTTCCTTACCAAGCGGTTTATTCAGAGATAAAACTTTTTTAGGATCAAACGTGTCTCCCTTTATATAGCGGGCGGAGGTACCATTATACCAGCGGTATTCCGGAACTACATTTTTGCCCCAGCGGAACGATCCCTTTTTCTTCATATACGTGGGCATTCCGTTTTCGTCTTTCGGCGCTTTTATATCCTGACCGGCGGTAGACCAATCCCAATACAGTTTTGTGGGATGCCCTTTTGCATAAACCGGGATATGGCAGGTTTGGCAGGCGATTTTCTTGGTATGCTTGTTTAAAATTTTGGATTCGTGCACGTCACCATCGTGACAACTGGTACATTCGACACGGTTTTCTTTATCGGTTACGATAGCCATTGATTCGCCCTTAATTTGATGGGCTTCTGTCGTGTGACAGTCCACACAGGTCATATCATTACCCATATGAACATCGTATTCTGGCGAAGGATTAACCAGTCCATGGTCCAAATCGCCGTGTTTTACATTTTCACCGCCGCCTCCGTAAAAGTGGCAGGTACCGCAATTGGAACGATTGGGGATACCAACGCTGCGGGCTGCCGCGGTTAAATCAACGCCTTTGGCCGGCATACCGGCGCCTTTGGGATTTTTCTTATATTTACCCGATAAATCATGGCAAACCAGACAATCCACATTTTCCTCATTGGTAAAATCAAAAGAGGCGTCTTTCCAGCCGTACCCAGGATGACAACTGGTGCAGCGCGGCCAGTTTGATTCAACACTGATGCAATAGTTATTAAACACATTTTTCTTACCAGCGGCAAAAGTGCCTTTATGCCCGGGAAGATTTTTTACGTCTTTGGTCCACTTCCAGTGAACGGTCTGCATCATCTCTTTAGCGGCGTCTTCATGACAGCCGAGACAGGTTTCGGTTACTTCCTGAGGAGTAAAAAGAGAGTCTTCGATTAATTCTGTGTGGTCTTCTCCGGCAAAAGACATGCTGAAGAGAAACAGAATTACAAAGAATGACAGGACAAATTGTTTCACGGCGGTAGCCTCCTTTAGTTAATTTGTATCCAATAGTTTTATTATGATTAGGATTCGACTGATTTGCTAAAACTTTGAATAAAAATTCACTTATTTATAGCAAACGCCCATAATATAATTATAATAATCGACAATGTCATTAGAAAAACAGCTGGGAAGCAATAAAAATATAAAACATCTTTACAAGTGAAAAATCCGGCAGTATGTTCCTTATGTAAATCTGCAAGGGCATCCAAATGAAAAAAAGGCCTTCAAATTTACCTGTCATTGTTTTGAGCGGCGCTTCCGGTTTCATCGGCAGTGAAGTTTTAAATTCCCTTAAAGAAGAGTACTATTTTTATGCCCTGGCCCGCCGTTCCCAAAAAGCTGCCGGAATTCCCGTTCATCCCAATATTTTATGGATTCGTGTTGATATCGCCAATGAACCGGAAATAGACAAGGTATTCACAGAAATCGTTTCAAACGGTGGCGCGGATTATTTTATTCATCTTGCGGGATTTTATGATTTTGAAAATAAACCGAATCCGGAATATACCCGGACAAATGTTGTGGGAACCCGCATTGTTTTACAAGCGGCTGTTAAATTGAACCTGAAACGATTTGTCTTTGCCAGTTCTCTGGCAACGATAAAATTTTTTGATTCGGAACGTTTAATCAATGAACATAGCATTTCGGATGCAGAATATCCTTATGCACGGAGTAAGCAGTCCGGCGAAAAACTGGTAAAAGAGTATTCAAAACATTTTCCCTGTACCACGATCCGCCTGGCCGCAATTTTTAGCGACTGGTGCGAATACCTGCCGTTGTATTGGTTATTAACCGTGTGGCTATCGAACCGCTGGGATCGCCGTCTGCTCGTCGGGCAGGGAACGGCCGCCATTCCGTATCTGCATATTACGGATCTGATATCCCTTTTTAATTGTGTGCTTAAGAGGGTGGGAGAACTTCCTGTTTATCATATCCTGAATGCCAGTCCCCGGACAAGCGCATCACAACGTACACTTTTTAAGGCAGCGCACCACTACAGTTATTTCCACCCGGTAGAACCGGTTTATATTCCAAAATGGTTTGCGGCAATGGGCATCATTTTTAGAAATTTGGTTGGGAAGATTACAGGAAATCAACCGTTTGAACGCTTGTGGATGATGAAATATGTGGATAAACAGCTCATTGTTGATTCCATTGAAACCGAAAAATTAGTACACTGGAAACCAACAAAACGCTTAGGCATTACCCGCCGGCTGCTATTTTTAATAGCAAAAATGAAGAGTAATCCGTTTGAATGGCATTACAAAAACAAAAAGCGCCTGACAGCAGCGCCAACCGAAAGTCAGTATTTAAAAATTTATGAAGCAATGATTCAATTGAA
Organism: Calditrichaceae bacterium; assembly: GCA_024763405.1. Classification (GTDB taxonomy): domain Bacteria; phylum Calditrichota; class Calditrichia; order Calditrichales; family Calditrichaceae; genus JANTFQ01. The sequence goes on along the minus strand of JANTFQ010000032.1, from coordinate 10,046 downwards.
AGAAGAGATGCTTCAGGAAATTATTGAACAGCTAACCGCCAAAGAAAACGCAGCCCTGTTTCCTAATTATCAAAAAATGAGCGAAGAGTACCGTTGCCATTGTGTGGAATACATTTTTAAAATGCTGGAAACCGATATCCGGACCGGTGAACGATCTTATATTATGGATTATGGCGAACATCTGGCGGAACACCGATTTTTTGAAAATTTCCCCGTTGAAGAAGTGGTGAAGGCGCTCCAGATTACGACGCGAACAATTGTAAAAAACCTGGTCGCGCTACCGGCATTAAAAGAAATGAAACAAAGGATAATAGATGAGATTGCCATTACACTGCAAATGGTAATTGACGAAGTAGAAGATACCTATGCGCGTCTGTCCTATTCCAAAGAAGCTGAAAAATAAAAAAGCCCCGGAAGTATTCCGGAGCTTTGGATTTTTATAGTAAGTGTATCTGCTTTCAGAATTTCTATAAATACTTAACGTTTAAAAAAGTCACTTACAATCGCATTTATGTCTTTGTCTTTCAGGACTTCCAATTCGCCCAAATAAACATGCCCGTCCGCGGGGATACGGCTTTCGTCCGTTGTGGATGAGACGGATTTTTTAATGTATTCAGATAAATGGTTAATATCTTCATTAAAAAAAGCAACGGCACTTTGTCCGATTTTTAAATTGACCAGTTCTTCATCCAAAGCAGACGCATCGATTTGGCAAATCCAGTTGTTATCATAGGGGGTCATTTCCAGCTCATCAACATTATCAGCAAGCTGTCTGTTTATTTTCGTCACTTTTCCGCTTATGGGAGCATTAAAGGGAATGGATGTTGTACCCTGATTAATGGAAAACAATAATTGCCCCTGCCTGACTTCCATTCCCAGGTTTGGCATTTCGATGGAATTAATCTTGCCAATTATTTTATTGGCGAAATCATCGATGCCGACATTTACCATACCATCATCATTAATTCCTGCCCAGCAATGTCCCGGAGAAATAAACACGCCGCCGGGTATTGCAAAATCGACTGAATCCTGCGCGCCAAGGGTTTCTAAATTGGTAATATGCACTTTGGCTTTCAGTTGCTTGTTAATTCTGTCCTGACGTTTGATGAGAAATTTATTTACCATGGCCACGAGTTCATCTTCGGTAAACGGTTTTTCCACATAATCCATGGCGCCAAATTTCATCGTTTCAACGGCCGTATCCACAGAAGCATATCCGGTAATGATAATCACGTCAATATCGGGACGCAGATGTTTCACCGACTTACAGACGTCCACCCCGCTCATGGCCGGCATTTTTAAATCGGTAAAAACAAAGTCGTAATTATGTTTTTGAACCAGCCCCAGGGCTTCTTGTCCGGTTTCGACCGTATCCACCGAATACCCGGCAATAACCAGAATTTTCCGGAAACTGCTTAAGATGATCTCTTCGTCATCCACAGCAAGTATTTTTGCTTTTGGATTTTCAACTTCCACCCTTTTAAGTGTTTTAGACTCGTGGCTGAAATCGAGTTTAAGATTTACGGTAAGTGCTTCTTCGCGTTCTTTACGCTGTTTTTTTTCGGTTGATGTTTTGATTATTTTACGGATTACAAGATCCGCGAGGATAAAAATAATCAAGGCAACAAGTAATAAGAGAATTCCCATTTTTAATCCTTTCAATACTAAAAAGTATATTTTTTATAAATTTTCCGAACTACAAGGAATCAAATATTTTAATTCAAATTCCAAATTGGCCGGTACGATGGTATACAGCCAGCCGTTAAAATAAGGATCTTTTTCTATCAACGTCATATCATCATGTATTTTTTCGTTTACGCGTAATATCCGCCCGCTTAGCGGGGCCAACAGACTGTGTGTCAGCTCATCATCTGTCTCGATTTGGAAACAGCTGTTTCCCTGAACAATTTCGTGATCTACAGAGAATAATTCAATATTTATTATGGAATTGATGGTTCTAAGAAATAAATCGGTTACGCCGATTTTCACAGAGCCGTCATCTTCCAAAAAAGCCCAACCGCCGTATCCCAGCCGCCGATATTTGGCAGGACAGGGGATGTAAAGCAGGGTTTCGGTATCATTGCTAAGCTCGGCCTGTTCCTGTTGATGGCGAATATGACTGTATTGCAGCGCGCGGGAAACCGAGCTGAGAAGCTCTTCTACGGTAAATGGTTTAGGCAGAAAATCAACCGCACCCGTGTATAAGGCTTTGACTGCGTTTTCTACCGTGGAAAATCCTGTGGTGATAATTACCGGAACGAAAATTTCTTTTTCCTGCAGGTGTTCCAATAACTCAAAACCATCCATTCCCGGCATCATAATATCGCTGATAATCAGCTGATAGGTTTTATTTGATAATTTTTCCAGCCCGCTTTCGGCGTCTATGGCGGTATCTACCTGCCAGTCTTCCAACGAACAAAGTTTTACGATAGAATCCAGGATAACCTGTTCATCATCAATCACCAGAATATGTATGGCCTCTTTCATAATAGCATATCCTTATTCATTTTTAGTGTCGTCAACGGGAAGGTGGATCGTAAAAATCGTTCCAATATTGACTTCACTTTCTACATGAATGGTTCCGCCGTGATTATCAATAATTCCCCAAATAACGGAGAGACCAAGCCCGGTGCCTTTTTGCCCTTTAGTGGTAAAGAAAGGTTCAAAAATTTTACTTAAATTTTCCGGGGGAATGCCGCATCCGGTATCGGCGGTTTTAATCTCAATATATTCTTTGGCGCCTTCCTCTTCTCTAATCTTCCAATGCTGCCATTCGCCGCCTTTGGTTACGCAGCCCTCAATGCGTCCTTTGCCGGGAATCTCGATAAAATATATGGGTGCGCCACACTGCGGACAGCGCTTTTTGGGATCGATTAACGATGTTTGACATTTGGGGCAGGAGAGTTCAACTTCTGCTTTGTCGTCAATCAGGATACCATATTTATGGCGGTTTTTACCATAAACCGGATCTAAGTTAATAAAACCCTCATTATTGCCTGATTTGGCGCGTAACTTGATGGACGGCATACCGTTAATTTTAACATCCTGGTCCATCAGGTTGTGTCCTTTGGGGCAAAGGGCCTGTTTAACCTGGGCATTACCGTAAGGCTTGAGGCTGATGAGTTTGGTACTGATGCGGATGGAACCGCCGTTTTCGCACATGGCATGGCTGGCATTGACAATAAGATTGGTAAAAACCTGCTGCATCTGGTTGGCGTCAATAAGCACCTGGGGAAGATTCGGAGCCAGTTCGGTTTCTAATTTTACTTTACTGATATTTAATTGATGTTCAACAACGGTAGCCGCGCGCTCAATCACGTGCCGGATATTGGCTTTGTTCTTTTTTGGAACCGACTGCCGGGCGAAATCGAGCAATCCTTTAACAATTTCACGGCTGCGTTTGGTTTCGTGTACAATAACTTCCAGATCGTTTTTTAACTCCGGCTGATTCTTGGCCCGTTTCAGCAGAAAGCTGGAGTAGGTAAGAATGCCGGTTAACGGATTATTAATTTCATGGGCCACACCGGCAGCAAGCCGTCCCAGGGAGGCCATCTTATCGGACTGAAATAATTGCTGCCGCGCTTCGGCTGTTTTACGGGTCATATTATCAAAGGAGCGGGCCAGGGCGCCCAATTCATCATCATTCAAATGGCCGATGGTATAACTCAAATTTCCGGAGGCCACCTCTTTGGTCGCCCGCACTAATTTTTTAACAGGTTTATCCACCCAAAGCCGGACCACAAACCACAGCAAAACACCTAACAATATAATGGCGATTAAGGCAAAAACAACCATATCAATCCGGGCGCTATTTAATTCGTTGTCCATCGTTTTCAGGCAGACGGTTAAATCCAGCACCCCTAAAACCTTTTGTTCCTCGGGATGTATATGACAATCACTGGTCCAGCACGACGGTTCGTTGTAAATGGGATTAATAACACCGAACGTACGCGCCGAATCCGGATGAATCCTGAAAATACGGGTACGGTCTTTCATATCCAGTTTTTCAAGCGGTACGCCGGTGGCATGGCAGGTATAACAGGCTTCTGCTTTTTTATCGAGCATTTCCCCAATTTTGGATGGGTCCGAGGAGTAGTTAATCTCGCCCTCTTTGTTTAATATGCGTACCCCCTGAATGCATTTTTGTTTACCGATGGCTTTAATTATTTCACCGATATCATCCCGGTTGTTGGCCAGCATTGCCGAGCGCACACTGCTTTTAATGGTTTCGCTCTGCTGGGCGGCGTGCCGTTTTATTTCTGAAACCAGAGTGCGTTCCAGAAAGCGGACATTAAAAAAAGCAAAGGTGCTTATAATTACAATTGTAGCTATGGTTGCGCTAAAAATTATTTTAAAACTAATTTTTTTTAACATAATATTTTCTGCCTATTTAATACGAACCCGTTTTCCAGGAGTTTGCTTCGGATAGCGATAGCCGTCATGGCAATTATCACAGGACGGTTTTGATTTGAAATTTCCCTTTGTATGACAAACATCACAGGTAAATTGCTTATGTGTTTCATTCAGGACAAATCCTTTCCCGGAATGATTAAATGCTGGTTTTTCTTTTTCACCGTGACATTTTTGGCAATTTTCTTCATTGTCCGTGTCGTGGCAGGAAACACAATTATCATGATCTACTTCGGCTTTTTCATGTTCTCCATGGCAACTTTGACAGCTTTGATCTTTATGGCAAGATTCACAGGCAAGGCCATATTTGCCACTGTGATCTCCGTGATGAAAAGTGACTAATGGTCCTTCTTCATAATCGGGATGAAAGAGCAGGGTATTAGGAGTGGTTATTTTGCTGTCGGCTTTTATTTTTTTTGCAGAAACAGATGTTCCTGGCTTTGGAATATGACAACTGGTGCAATCTGTTTCTTTTTTCCAGGATTTTTCCCATGTCTTATGGCAACCGATACATTTTTGGTGCAAAGCCGCTTTAAGGGACGGCTTGTTGGATTCCGGTGAGGCTGCTCCGGGCTGGTGACATTGGGAACAGGCTACTATTTTACCTTCCGGATTATGGTGATGACAAGATTCACACCCACCTCCCATTTGGGCCATCTCAGCATGGGCTATGTGATCAAAATGTGTAGGGTAAAATTTATCTGTTAAAGCATTGATAATAACTTCTTTTGGCGCTTCAGACAGGTTATGTTTTTTAGTTGTGACAGCCCGTCTAAAATCCGGAACAATTTTAAGGCATGGGTTCTGATGGGTCGGTTTATCGCAGCTATGACATTCGCTGCAATTTAATGGTTGATCCCAATGAAATTGCGCGGATGCATTTTGTACGAATAAACTCGAGAAGAATAGTAAAAGAGAATAAAGGAATAGGTTAAAATACTTCATTTGATCAATCCTCCCCGAATCGTGTATTTTGTTTTAGGCAGATAGGATCGAATTGGCTGGGCGATAACAGGAAAATTAAGTGCCAAAAGCCGATATATTAATATTTCTAAAGAGATAAATCCAAGTGTAATCGAAATTTCACCAATGGACGGGAGATACGATTTAAATGAATACGTTGGTGTGTAGGCAATTAAAAAGACATTAACCCGAAACATAAGAACACCGAATATTGCTAAAAAGGATGCCGTTAAAAGAAGTGGCCGGGAATGTAGAACCTTATCCCACAAAAACATACGCATAGGGAGAATTACACCGAATACTACTTCGATAATCCACATGACACTTTCCAGGCTGAACTCCGTAAGGTAAACAAATGTGCCGCGGATTGCCATATCCCCAATTTTAAAGGCCAGATAAATTCCTAAAAGTGGCCCAACATAACGGCCTAATTTTGATAAAATATCCATTTCCGGTTTTAAACCAAAAGATTTGGAAGCAATTAAAGATTCCATAATAACCATTGGGAAGCCAACGGAAATTGCAGAAAAGAAAAAAAGCAGTGGTGAAATAGGTGTCTGCCATAAGGGGTGAATTTTTGGTCCGGCTAACATCATCAGGGTTCCCAAAGAAGACTGATGGAGACAGGAAAGAACTACCCCCAAAATGATAAAGAAAAACATAATCTTACCTGCTACGGTGTCTAATATACGTAAGAATTTATCGATGGCACGATTGAGTTTTCCAAGTAGTCCAGGTAAATTTACTAACCCAATAAAGCGCTCGGTTAAAAGCGGGATATTTTCTATATACAAGGTTGTTACATATGTTAGAACACAGATACCGACCTCAAACAGCACGGAAGTGCCATTCCACATATAGGCCAGGTGCCAGCCAAAATACCAGCGTCCTAAATCCATTAGTACTCCTAGGGCAACAAATGTATAGCCAATCATCGCGGTCATGTTGGCCGGCCGGACAATTAAATGAAAATCTTCTTTATGAAAAATATGCACCAGGGCAGAGGTGGTAAAACCTCCGGCCGCTAAAGCAACTCCGGCAGCTACATCAATACCGATCCAAATACCCCAGGGGTGCTGATTGTCCAGGTTGGAAACAAAACCAATTCCAAAGACAAAACGCAAGAAGGCCCATATAAGACCATTGATTAATAAAATTGTAATAAAAATTACGGTCGGTGTAAAAAATGGCTTTTTTACCGGTTGTGGTTTTAGATATTCTTCCATTATGCCTCCTCTTCTTCATCTTTATTTTTACCTAACCACATAATACCGCCTAATAAGGCATAAAGAGAGACGGGAGGGATAAAATATTTAAAAATGGCATGCTGCAGCGGCTCGGTTGCTCCGGGTGCAGGCTTGTCTGAAAGTTGGGGGAAATCAAGTACATTAAACTCTACGGCAGAAAGATAAAGCCAGGAAGTGCCACCGACTTCTTTTTCTCCGTAAATATGATCGAGATATTCATCCGGTTTGCCGGCGATTTTTTTATGTGCCAGCTTCAGTAAATCATAGCGTTTGCCAAAGGTTAAAGCTTGTACCGGACAGGCCTCCACGCAAGCCGTTTGCAGTCCTTTGGAAGTACGGGTTTCATAACATAAATCACATTTCATAATACGCGGTTGAAGCGCTTTGTCAAATTCAAAAGCCGGTACCTGAAAGGGGCAGGCGATCATGCAGTAGCGGCAGCCAATGCAGCGGCTTTCATCCCAGATGACGGCTCCATTTTCCTGTTTGGAAAACGCTCCTACAATACAGGCGGAAACACAGGCCGGATGATCACAGTGCATGCATTGTACCTTCACATCCGATGCGGTTCCCGGATTATTTGCATTTTCATATTCATTAATTACGGTTAATGCGGTTGTGTCCGGTCTGCGCATTTCAGACATAATAGTACGATCAACGTAATCATCTAACGAACCGACAGGAAGTCCGTGTTCTTCCTTACAGGCAATTTCACACTGGCGGCAGCCGATACACACGGTTGTATCTACTAATACACCCATTCTGTCATCAGAGAGAATATTCACGGGAGCAGCCGAGGCCTTGGACGGTTGAAGGCCGGCGACCCCGGCACCCAGCAGTCCAGCAGTTTTAAAAAAATCACGGCGGGATTGTGTCTTCATAATCATTAATCCTTTTATAATTTATATTATATATATAGTAATATAACTAAAATTCATATCCCATCTGGTGCGTTACAATTTTATACTCACGCTCAATAATAAAGCGATGCTCTTTCTCTTCGGCGGCCATCTGTTTAATCAATTCACACATTTCCGGGATTTTACAGTTTTTGCTGATTAATTCATATTGCTTTTGCGCGTGATATTTTCGTTCCAACGCAACTTCTAAAATTTGTTCAACGGTCCATTCTTCCGTGCATTTTTCTTCTACCTCACCGAAGGCGGCTTCGGCTTGTTCAAACACTTTGTCATTAGGAACTTCCAGACTAAGGTCGTAAATCTTGTTTTGTAAAATTGAAGCCAGTAACTCCTGATGCTGCTTTTCCTCTTTAACAAGACAATCCAGAAATTTACGCGTTGCCGGATTTTTCACTTTATCCCGTCCGTGTTCATACAACTTTTGAATACAATTTTCGGCCTGGATTGCCGTTTTTAAAAAATCTTTTAGTGTGCGCATAAACGTTCCCTTTTTGATATATATTTTTATAAAAAAACCATTTTCAAAATTGAAATAGACGAAATTTACCAACATAAATTGCTAAAGTAAAGATTTATTATGCTTGTTCACCCTGTTTTATTGGGCAAATTGTGTGCCCCGGATTATTCCGCAATATTTTTTAATATAAAAAAAGCAAAGTCCTTTGTTTTCGTGCGAATCAGCTACAAACTCCTTTTAACAATTGTTTGTTTTGTGTTTCAAAATGCGTTTCAACCAGGATGTTGTGAAACAATTTGTTCCGACACTTAGGAACGGTGCTAAATAGGAATTCCGGCTCTTGTTTCATGCAAAACCGAAACATATCGTTTCAAACGAAGGTTTTTATAATAAACCTAAATTGGTGTGGAATACGGCTATTCAAGGGCTCCGGGCTAAATGATCTTTGGCATATAGTTTGCGATAAGCTCAAAAGTAAAAAATTCACAAATACAGGAAAAGGTATGAATCCTCTAAAATATGCAAGCTTTCTTTTATTGTTTGGCTTTATTGCCTGCACCCAGTTTCTGGAAAGCGATGATTCCGGTAAAAATGTCTACAGCGGGGACGATGGCTGTGTTTACTGCCATACCAATGAAAGCCGTTTAAAGGTGCTGGCCCCGGCTGAGGTTGGCGGGGAAGGCGCAGGCGGTGGCTGAGGCGGCGCGGTCGCTCCGTTGGAGCCATGGCAAAAAGTATATATTAATTTAGGCAGAAAAACAGAGGTTGCCCAGTTGGATTACCACATGGCCAATATGAGCTGCGTTTCCTGCCACGGGGGTGATAAAACCAAGCCGAACAATATGGAAGAAGCGCATACGGGGTTAATTAAAGATCCCTCCGCGTATGATGCCACGGGGAAAAATAGTTGTTCTGCGGCGGGTTGCCACGAATCAACCTCCGGAAGTTTTAAAAACAGTCTGCACCAGCAGTTGTGGGGTGAACGACGCATGGTTGCCCTGCGTTCCGGTGTGGAACAATTTGCTCAATGTCCGCAGTCCACGCAGGACGGTTTTAATGGCGAATGCACAAACTGCCATGCGACCTGCGGCGATTGTCATGTGTCCATCCCCAATAGCGCCGGAAGAGGGTTGGTAAATTCACATCGCTTTATCCAGACACCGGATCCCGCCAATAATTGTATGGCCTGTCACGGTTCCCGCCTGGCGCATGACTTTTTGGGCGATTACGAAAACTATCCGCCTCGCCAGAAAGATGTGCACTCCGATTTATTTACCTGTACCGATTGCCATGGTAAAGTGGAAATGCATGCTTCTGCCGCGGAAAATACGGATCGCTATCATTATGAACATCTGCCTTCCTGTGAAGAATCCGGCTGTCATGCGGCCGGTGATACCCTGAGTGAAGCCAATGCGTATCACCGTAAGCATTTTGACGATCTCTCCTGTTTTGTTTGTCATTCGCAGGAATTTAACAATTGTACCTCCTGCCATGTAAAAGACGAGTGGAAAACCGATCCCAATTATCAGAACAATAATCCGGTTGAAGATTTTAAAATCGGTTTGAATCCTATAAAAACGGATGAGGGAAGGCTGCGTTTTAAATTTGCCGCTCTGCGCCACGTGCCGGTGGATCCGAAAAGTTATGAAAACTGGGGTCCTGCTTCGGCCGTACTGCCCGGCTATGATGACTATCCAACCTGGAAATACACCTCTTCGCATTCCATCCGACGGTTTACGGCGCGTACCGATACATCCGGTGGAAAATTTTGTTGGGAAAGTTGTCATACAAAACAAGGTTTTGGAAATCCGGAAAACAAAAAATATTTCCTGTTTCGTGATTCTGTAAATGCCGAATGGCCGGATGAAGTAAATGCAAATGAGTCGGTTTTTGTGGACGATGCCTTACCAGACGGCTGGAAGTAAACACGATGGGTTTTAAGAGGAAGAAAGACGTACATGTTTGTACTCTGAAAACTGTGAACAAATAATTAATCTAACTAAATGTTTTACTAATCTATTAAGGAGTTATTATGAAGAAGTTATTTGC
>JANTFQ010000031.1 GCA_024763405.1 Calditrichaceae bacterium | reverse complement strand
ACCTGGAGAACTGCTCGTCCGGATGTAGATGCCGATGGTTATATTTATAATATCAGCTTATTTGGCGGTGATGTTGTGATCCTCGATGGTAGTGATATGACACTTTATAATACCATCCCGGCAACAGCCCCCGGCGTTTCCCGCGGAATCGCCTGCTCGCCGAATGGTCAGCATGTCTTTATTCCGTCTCAGAACGGCGGCGTACATCATTACTATAATAAAGACGGTGTGGATGGTACGTATGCCTTAATCGATACACTGGCCACTACTTTTTTTACTGCCGATTCAACCGAAAAAAGTCTGCCTTCTACCATGGCGCTCTGGGATCCGGCCGGCTTATTATGGGTAGGACGTCAGGAATACTCAAGCACAGACCAGTATATTATGTGGGCCTATGATCCGGATCAGGATTTTGCACTGGTTGATGATTACAGTTTCCGTTCACCGACGGCAGCCGACACAACCGTATACGGTTATTCTCAACCAGGATTTGTAAGATGTCCTCGTGATGCCGCTTTCAGTAAAGACGGAATGACCATGTATATCGCCGATTTTTACAGCTATTCCATTAAACAATTCCATTACGAAGAAAAAGTCGGTATTCATGATAATAAACCGGCTGTTCCAAATGATCTGTATCTGGGACAGAACTATCCCAATCCGTTTAACCCGACAACCCGCATTCCGTTTACTCTGGCGAAAAAAGCAAATGTACGCCTGAGAATTTATGACAGTCTGGGACGCCAGATTCTGTTTGCAATTGATCAGGAAATGCAGCCGGGTGAACATTTCTACACATTTGACGGCAGTAACCTGGCTTCGGGAACTTATTACTATAAATTAACCGTTGATACAAAAGTAAGAACCGGAAGAATGATGCTGCTCAAATAGTTGAGATAAACAGTTAGAACTATCCTTAAAGCCGTCAGCTGCAAAAAGCTGGCGGTTTTTTAATAAATAAAGGGTTTGTTTCCCCGGAACGATTGTCTCAAAGAAATCTCTCTCTCTTTATGGCAATAGCGGTTGCTATAAAAAGGCAGAGATAAATTAATTTAAAGAGGATACAAATGAAGAAATTTTTAAGTCTGTTTATACTCATTATGGCTGTAAATTCTTTTGCATCAAACAATGAAGAATTCCGTGCAACCTGGGTGATTACATGGAATCACAGCAGCAGTTCGGATGATGTGGAGACCAGCAAAGCACGGATTCGTAAAATCCTGGATAATCATAAAAAAGCAAATATGAATGCCGTTTTGTGGCAGGTACGTCAGGGAGGAACGGCCTACTATAATTCTTCCTATGAACCCTGGGGACCCTACTCTAACGGTCCTTATCCGGGCGGATATGATCCGTTTGCCTATGCCGTTGAACAGGCCCATGCCCGTGGTATGGAAATCCACGCCTGGTTTAATGTCTTTTCTGCGTCTAATACATCGGCAGGAACTCCGGCGGCAGAACATCCGGAATGGATTTGCCGTGATAATGATGGAAATCCCATGGAATCTTCTCGGGCGCTCTCTCCGGGATTGAAAGCCGTTCGAGATTATACCATTAACGTTGCCATGGAAGTTGTAAGAAACTATGATATTGACGGCCTGCATCTGGATTATGTTCGCTGGAATGAATACAGCAGCTCATCTAAAAACGGGGCGGCTTCCGGGCTGACTGAAAAAGAGCAGCAATTGGACGGTTTCTTTTCGGAAGAGCAGATTCAGGCATTGGAAAAAACAACATCCGGAAGATATTTATATGATGTAAATCATCCTTATAATTCCGGTATTCCCACTGGTTTTTCTTCCTGGGAGGAATGGTGGCGCTGGAGCGTTACCGAATTTGTGCGTACTCTGCACGATTCTGTTCAGGCTGTAAAACCCTGGGTACGTCTGTCACCGGCAGCCTTGGGCAAATACCGCTGGAGTTCGTGGCAGGGGTACGGTTCTGTTTTTCAGGATGCTGCTCTCTGGTTTAATGAAGGCTATGTAGACCAGCTTACACCCATGCACTACCATTGGACAACAGGAGACGGTTTTTACGGTATGCTTACCGCAGATGGGGAGCAGAGCTGGGGATACTATATTCAGAAGGGCATCAGTGCCGGCCGCTTGTATTCGGTTGGACCGGGTTCCTATATTCTTGATGATCAGAATAAATGGGATAATCATAAAGAGATTGTAGACCGTTCGCGAACCGTACCCTGGGTAGACGGTTTTCAGTTTTTCAGCTACGGCGACTGGGCCGCAAATGTATACTGGGAAGAAGCGAAGGAGCTCTTTTTTACGAATAAAACCAAAATTCGTGCCGCAGCGTTTTTAAGCAGTGCCATTCCGGAAAGCCCTTCCATCGCGTTAAGCAAGATAGATTCTTTTCATTATCAGCTGGATATTACACCACCGGCGGGATTAAGCAGCGACCAATGGTTTGCCGTTTACCGTTCGCAGGATGAATCGGCGGATGTTTCGAAAGATGAAATAATCGAAATTAAATTCGGCAGTTCACCTTTTTCGGTATCCGAAACCTTTGACGGCTTTCAAGATTTTAATGGACGTTATTCCTATTTTGCGACTACTTTAAACCGTTTCTGGAATGAATCAGTGGTTTCCAATATTCAGATTGGCGATAGTCTGCCTTCCTTCGCCCCAATTGTTGCCGCTACCTTTCCTGCGGCCGGTGATTCTTTGGGACTCTTTGATGACCTCTCTATTCATTTTTCCAAAACAATGAATCCCGCTTCATTTGAAAACAACGTTGCTGTAAATAACGGGATAGAAATTGAAAAGCAAACCTGGTCTGATAAAAATAAAAGTTTAACGCTCTCTTTTACGGGCAGTCTTCTTTTTGATACCGAATACATTCTTACCATTAATGCGGATGTGGAAGATGTTAACGGCAAAAAATTAGACGGCAACGCGGACGGCGGTTCAAGTGAACCTTTTGTGTATCATTTTCATACTTATGCCGAGGACAATCGCAGTCCCGAAATCAGCTTTAGTAATCTGCGTTTAACGGATACAACCAAGAATGTAGACACCAGGGGTGTTATTACTTTTGGTTTTAATGAACTGATCGATGCAAATTCGGTCTCTTCGGAAAGTGTAAAAATATTTCGGGGCGCTAACGAGGTTCCGTCCAAATATACCCTGAATACTTTCGACCACCAGTCGATTTTATCCATTCAGTCCGAAGAACCCTTTGGCTCCTTTGTAAATTATTCGGTCATGTTAGGACAGGCCATTCGTGATACTGCCGGTAATGAACTGGCCGCAGATATAAATGAGGTGCTTCGCACGGAACCGCACCTGTATTCCGATGAATCCATTATCGACGAAATGTACTCGGATGCCAGTAACTGGTGGGATCCGGAAGGAAGCGGTTCGACAATGGGAACAATTGGCGGGAATACAAAATTTACCTATACAAATAGTTATTATTTGCCGTCAACGGCCAAACCCTATAAAAAATATTCCGGTCATCTGCAATACGAATGGGATGCGGACGAGAGCACCTTTTTATTAAGGGAGTATTGTGCCGGTTCGCCGCGTAGCGTAACCTTTGATACCAGCTATACGTTGCAGGTTTACCTGTATGGCGATGGCAGCGGCAACCAGTTTCGTTTTTCACTGTCCGAAAAAGAAGGACAGGGCTATCCGCTGGAAGTATCCAAATGGATTACCATAGACTGGATTGGCTGGAAGCTGCTGGAATGGAAACTGAGCGATCCGTCAACGGTTGGTACCTGGCTGGGCAATGAAATTATGGACGGGAAAAATTACACGATTGACAGTTACCAGTTGACCCATCCAGACGGGGCAGAAATGACGGGTGATGTTTATTTTAGCAATCTGCGGGTGGTTAAAAAGACGCCCTATATTACCGGAATTAACGATACACGAATACAGCCGACGGAATTTGCACTTGAGCAGAATTATCCCAATCCGTTTAACCCGAAGACAGAGATTGCATTTTCACTGAACCAGACCGGGAAAGTGCAGCTTACCGTGTATAATTTACTGGGCCAAAAAGTGAGGACGCTTGTCAACCGATCGCTGGCAGCCGGTTCTTACCACATCCGTTTTGATGCTTCCACTCTGGCATCCGGAACCTATGTGTATGAATTAAGAAGCAATCATAACGTGTTGCGGAAGAGAATGGTTCTCATTAAGTAAAACAGGTCGTTGGTGTCCGGTTAAAGTTGTAGCAAGTACTGTCACCTCAGCTATATCAAAGATAATTGAGTCTTATCAGAATTGGACTTGATTAACACCCAAATGCTAATCCCCTCCCTAATCGGATTAAGGAGGGGAAATCCCGATTCTCGGGAAGGGGGCTAATAAATGATGCAAATTTCCCAAATTTGAGTTGAATCAACTATCGATAATTTAACCAGACACTTTTGAAAACAGGTACTTTAACATGAAAAGAAACGTACTGTTCTTTTTACTGTTTATCTTTGCTGTAAATACAGTTAAAGCGGAGATTAAATTTTATAATTACTCCACCCTGCATGTAGGGCCGGGAATCATCCATAAAAAAATAATCGCACCATCGGTTCCCTGGACAATCAATGTGCTGGAAATTGATTTAACGAATCCTCTAAACCAAATGGAAACAGTTAAGGCGAAAAATAATATTGTTGGACAGGAACGCACGAGTGCCATGGCCAGCCGCAGTGATTATGAATCTCATCAGGTTATCGGAGCGGTTAACGGTGATTTTTACGGCAGTGGCGGGGTGCCCCTGACGACCCAGCTCATAAATGGCCAGATGTTAAAAAACCCTTATTCGGAATGGTATTCTTTAGCATTTTCGGATCAGGATAAACCGGATATTCATCAGGTAAGTTTTAATGGAATATTGCTTAGCGGCTCTGCGCAAACCGCAATCAGTGGTATTAATCAGGAGCGTGGAACCGATCAGCTGATTTTGTTTAATTCATTTTACGGAAGCGCAACCGGGACAAATGAATGGGGCAGTGAAATACTCGTGAACCCCATTTCCGATTGGATAGTAAATGATACAGTTTGGTGCGTTGTTGAAGCCAATGGAATTAATAACCTGTCCATTCCTGCCGGTAAGGCGGTGCTTTCGGGACATGGCAGCAGCAAAACATTTTTGGATCAAAATGTGGCTGTGGGAGATACACTAAAAATTGTACTTAATCTTATGCCTTCCCTTCCGCGCCTGGTGCAGTCTATTGGCGGGAACAGGATGCTTCTGCAAAACGGGATTTATATCGGTGGAAGCAATACGGATATTCATCCCCGTACCGCTGCCGGCTTTAATGCGGACAGCACCGTTCTGTATTTAATGACCGTCGACGGACGGCAGTCATCCAGCCGTGGCATGAGCTACCGGGAAATAGCCGATTTTATGAAAGGCCAGGGTGCCGAACACGTTATAAATTTGGATGGCGGCGGATCGACCACGATGGTCGTACGCGGGAATATTGAAAATTCACCTTCAGACGTCGCCGGAGAACGCAGCGTTGCCAATGCCCTGATGGCCATTTCTTCGGCTCCTTCCGGGACACTCAGCGCCATTCAGGTAACACCGGATAATAAACGCATCTTTTTAAACAACAGCATTCAGTTCCAGGCAACAGGCTGGGATGAATACTATAATCCGATACATATTAACTCTTCCCAAATACATTATGAGGTCAATTCTTCCCTGGGAAGTATAAGCCCGGAAGGGCTCTTTGTGGCTGCCAATCATGTGGACAGCGGTTATGTTTATATCACCTATAACGGTTTAAAAGATTCGGCCTATGTGTATATAAAAACCATAAAAAGTGTGGAGCTAAATCCAAAGTCCATTGTTAGCGATACGCTTCAAACCATTCAGTTTAAGGTTACCCCGACCGATGAGGATAATCTTAATCCTGAAATTTCGTTGAATGCATATACCTGGGAATCCTTAAATCCGGATATTGGAAGAGTCAATGAAACAGGCCGTTTTAAAGGACTTTCGGAAGGTGTGGCAAAAGTTGTGGTCCGCTATTTGGATGCCAGCGATACAGCCGAAGTGAGTATCGAAATCGGGCAGGGTACGGGAATTCTGGATTCGATGGATACAGTGAATCCCTGGCAGGTAGACGGGGAATTTTATGACGCCCAGGCAACCACATTTACAGCAGTGGATACACCGAAAACATTCGGTAGCGGATCGCTGTGTTTAAATTATCAGTTTGTACGTAATGCCGATGCACGCAGCTGGATTTACCTGAACACGGATATAGATGTTTATGGTTTACCCGACAGTATCAAATTAGATATTAAGTCGAATCAGAAAAAACACATTGCCGATATACTTATCAGTGATGATAATAATGAACTCTTTTCTGCATCGACCGGAGTGTTTAGTAAAACAAGCGAAGGATTTGAAACCTATGCCGTTGCACTGGCGGATTTTTATGCTGTTGAACCGGGTTCGGAATTTAATTATCCGATTCGTTTAAAAGCGATAAAGATTAAACTGGGGTATGAAGGACCGGTAGATAGTTTAAATCGGGGGACGCTTTATTTTGATAATTTAAGAGTGATGTATCCCAATAATACGACTTCTGTTCCCATTATAAAGCCACACATTCCAAAATCATTAAAGCTGAATCAAAACTATCCAAATCCGTTTAATCCGAGTACGGCTATCAGCTATCAGTTGTCAGCTTTCAGCGATGTTCAGCTAACCGTTTATAATACGCTGGGACAAGAGGTACGGACGCTTGTAAATAAGAGACAGTCGGCAGGAAAGTATTTTGTTGTTTTTGATGCCGGGAATATGGCAAGCGGTGTCTATTTTTACAGGTTAACTATCGGGCATAAATTTGTTCACACAAAAAAAATGATTCTGATACGTTAAAGAACGCGTCTGAAAAGCCGTCTTATCAAACTAAAAATACGAATAGTTTTAATTCTTATCTCTTTTACTTATATTTAGTATACTGATAAAAAGTTCTGGGTTAAATTTGGAATGAAAATAATCCTTTTCCTATCTTTTTACCTGATAATTGGTTTTTTTATGCTGCCGCCTCTTCATGCGCAAGATGCGGTACATCTTAAAATCGATTCCGTTAATGCCCTGCCCTATGATTTTATGGTCTCTCACCCGCGAAAAGCAATTGAAGTTTTTACCGAAAACATAAAACGCGCGCATGCTTTGGATTATAAACCCGCTGAAGCGAGGGCTTATGAATTGCTGAACGGAGCCTATTTTATTAACGGGAAATGGAAAAAATCTACCGAGGCTATTTTACAGGCCATTAAAATTTATGATCAAATCGGAGACATAGAAAATCTCGTTGGTGCTTACGGCCGTTTGGGCTACCAGCAGCGTAGATGGGATTTTAAATCTGCCTTAAAAGAGATACGAAGGGGGATTCGATTAGCACAAAAATATAATTATAAAGAGAAATTATGGACGCTCTACGATGATTATGGCGTGTTACAGGAAGAGTCCCACAACCTGGACAGTGCTCTTTTTTACTATAAAAAAGCGCTTGAACTGCATGTGGAATTAAAAGACTCGGTCGGCACCCCTTTTAGCCTTAATAATATTGCCGGTATTTATTCGATGAAAGGGGAGTATGGTAAGGCCCTGGATTACATCTCACAGTCGGATGCCTATCGAAAACTGGAAAAGGGAGAGTTCGGCCGGGCTTCGAATCTTGCTATCCGGGCAGAAATTAATAAATCGATGGGACGCTTAGACAGCGCCTTATATTATTATAATAAATCCCTGAAAAAAGCGATTGCCATCGGGTATAAGGTAATTATTCGCGATAATTATCAAAAAATTACAGAAATATATGAATTAAAAAATGATTTTAAAAAAGCGCTCGAAACACAACAAAAGGCAATTGCCTATAATGACAGTTTACTAAATGTAGAAACAAATCGTACCATTTCGGAACTGGAAGTGGCCTATGAGACAGAGAAAAAAGACCGTCAGATTGTTCAGAACAAACTGGAAATACGGCGCCATAAATCTCAGATTTTAATATCGATCATTCTTATTATTGCTTTGCTCGTATTCGTTACGGGACTCTACAGATTTCAGAGTTTAAAACGAAAACAGATAAAAAACGAACTCGAGTTAAAAAATCAAATTGAAAAGGCCAATTTAGAGCAAAAATTGACCAATGAAAAGCTGCGCATTTCCCGTGAACTTCATGATAATATCGGCTCAAATCTCACCTTTCTAATCAGCAATATGGATAATATGGGATATACGGTTAAGGATGAAAATATACTGTATAAATTAAAAAGAATGAGTTCTTTTGGCCGGGAAACACTAGCCGAACTGCGTAATTCTATTTGGGCCATGAAACGGAAAGCCGGCGGGCTTTCTGATTTAATTTTAAAAATTAATGAGCTCAAACAGAATTTGCAGGAAGAGCCAAACATTCCGCTTATTATAGTGGAGAGACAAGTTTTATATGAACCGCACTTCAGTTCGGTGCAAATGCTCAATCTTTACAGGATTGTTCAGGAAGCGGTAAATAATACCATTAAATATGCCGGGGCAACACAAATAAAGATTCTGTTTTCGGAAGAAAATAATGCGTTGCAGTTGACCATTAGCGATGATGGTAAAGGATTTGATGTGGCCAGGATTCAAAAAGGAAACGGATTACAGAATATGCAGCATCGTTGTCGGGAAACCGGAGGAGAATGGCACCTGACAAGTACTAAAGCAGGAACGGTAATTACCTGTAAACTAGGGAAATTCCTCTAAAATGTTAAACAAGATTAAGCAGGCCCGTAAATTTAACCTATATTTTATACAACTTAGGGCAGATGCCGTATTGATTATAAACATTATTTGAACTAAATAAACCCGTGGATAAAATGAATAAAATACGTGTAGCCATTGCCGAAGACAACAACCTGCTGGCCTGCTCAATCCAGGAAAAGTTAGAGCTGTTTGATACCGATATTCAGTTTAAATACCGGGCGGCTAATTCCAGGGAATTGCTGGAAATGCTGGAAAAGGACCACACCGTTGATGCTATTTTAATGGATATTGAAATGCCCGAAATGGACGGCATTGAAGGCACACGGGCAGTTAAGAAGAAATATCCGCAAATTAAAATTGTAATGCTTACCGTATTTGATGATGAAGAAAAAATCTTTCAATCCATTCAGGCCGGGGCCAACGGGTACCTGTTGAAAGATGAAAAACCGGATAAAATACATGAAGGCATTCGGATGATTATGAATGGCGGAGCGCCAATGTCTCCTACTATTGCTGCAAAATCTTTAAACCTGCTGCGCAACCCCATTGTTGAGGAAGAATCTTTACAGAAGGAAGAGTTCGCTTTAACCAACCGGCAGGTGGAAGTCCTGGGGCAATTAAGCCAGGGACTGGACTACCAGCAGATATCCGAAAATTTATTTATCTCACCGGCCACGGTTCGCAAACATATCGAAAACATTTATGAAAAACTGCATGTACATAATAAAATGCAAGCTGTGCAAAAAGCTCAGAAAAACCGTATCATTTAAAATATTTTCTGCAAATATCCGCTAAACGGCATGTTCTAATTATATTGAAATTTCTTTATTACTTCTCTATTCCCCTTAAACTTATATCCTTTTTACCATAGAGTACCTTTCAGTTAAAATACGGCATCTGCCTTATTGAAAGCGCGTTCCTACAATGGTATATACTTTTAAGCCTGACGCTTAGATCAAAATTATTCAATACATTAAATCATAACAGGAGGTAACAGTGATACAGTATCTACGGCTGTTTTTAATTATAGCATTGTTTAGCGCATTATGGGGCTGCGACTCAAGTACGGCGCCCAAAGATGATAATTCATCCGTTCAGGAAGTGAATCAAAGCGGCCAGCCCATTCCATTATCCTCAGGATCCAGCGAGCTCGAATTTGGTGGTGTAATGGCCTCAATTTCATTTCAATTTCAGACAGTTCCGGGGTTTCCGGCTGCAGAATTTGTAATGGGGTACGCTTATTTTAATCATGGGAGCGATGCCGGGGAAGTGAAAATAAACAATCAAGCGCTCAAAAGCGAAGGTTCTTCCGGAAGCAGCTGGTATACATCTTTCTCCCAAACCAGCCCGTCTTCGCTGCAGGATGTTAATTTTAACGGGACGCAGCATAACTGGACGGTAAGCGGTAAAGGCGATATTCCGGCTTTAAATGCCAGTGTAACAAGTCCGCTCAAATTTAACCTTACAAGCCCTCTTACCGGAGCGACCATCACAAAAAGTTCCGGGATGAATATTACATGGTCCGGGGGAAGCGCACAGTCTGCTGATTCGATGCTGGTAATGCTGCTGGATCTGTCTAATTCCAAAACAATTCTGGAACAGGGTCTTCCCAATAACGGGCAATATACGATTGATTCCGGAAAGCTTAAAGATTTTTCCGGGGATGCGTTTTTGCAAGTTGTAAAGTACCGTTATTCCATTACCGAAACCGGTAACTTTTATTACAGCGCCGTAGCCGAAATCGTGAACCAGGCATCCATTATAATTGAATAGGTTCGCAAGCATCGGCCGTTTGTAAAGCGACGGCCAGCTAATTTTGCGGACTTATCCGTGGTTAAAAGAGGCTGAATATACGGCAGGTGCCGTATTGAAACGGAGGAGCGGAATAATTATATACCTATTAAGTAATGACCAGAAATAATTAGAATTTCACTAAACAATTAATTCCAATGGAGAGTTTATGTATAAATTATTAATTCGCAGGGTATTCATCGTTTTTGCTGCTGCGCTGTTTCTCGGAAGCTGCGGATATATGATGAAAACGGTTGGCGGGTTGGCGGGAAGCTTGCTTACCCAAAAAACAGCCGATTTATCCACCGCCTCAGTCAATGTATCGTTTATCCGCAATATGTATCCCAAAGCGGTGAATACAGTTGAGGTCGAGTATCTGAAGGACGATTGGCGCGAAGGCGGCAATATGGTCACCATCAATTTTTTTAAGCGCGAAGGTATCGGAATGTATTCCATCGATGGTAAAGTATTTATCGATGGGATAGAAGTACCGCATTTTGCGAATGGATTTTATGGTAAGTGGGTGGATAAAAATGATTTTTCACCTAAAACAATCCGCGTAGAAACGTCTACCGGACAGGTTGCAGAGTTTGTTGTCACACCTGCTCCGCCCATAAAAATAATTTCTGTTAACGGGAAAAAAGAGAATCCTGTTGTCGATATCCAGTCGGATTTGTCTTTAGAACTTGAAAGTCCCGGTACCGATAAAAATACTGAATTTTCGGTTTCTTTGCTTGCCGATATTATGAAGCTTCGGACGTTTACGGATTATGGGATTTTTAAATACAAAAATAAAATATCCCTTCCCGCAGCTATGTGGCGGAATCCAGGTACTTCTATCGCGCCCATTGAAGGTGAAAATTGGTTGAAGGTTGAGCGTGCTAATTTAAATTTAAAAATTATTAAAGGGGTGGGCGCTACTCAAATTGTAGGAACTTCAATTGACTGTGTACCGGTAACCGTAACCGGAAAAATTGAGCAAACATGGGTGGGGACTATTGCGAATGAAGGCCTTCGTTTATCTGAAACGTTTAAAGATAAAAATGGTACCATGAAAGTGGAGATGTCAAAGCCCAACGCCTTTTTGGGAAGACCCATGTCCAGCGCGAAAAAATTTGCGGTTGTTTCGTTTACCGTAAGAGCTACAAAATTACAACAGTCCCGGACAAAAACAAGGACGCACACAACATACGGTCCTTATTTAAAAACGACCACCACTACCACGACTACGACTACCCGTACCTTTCCAGAGTTGCCCGACGCCTACTGGGAGAGCCTGGTAAATAGCCTGTATGCCGATTTCGAACACATATTAAAGAATAATTATGATATTTCTCTGATACCAGTTGAACAGGTGAAACGTGCACCTTCATACAAGGATTTGGAGCCCATAAAAGATAATGTGTCGGTTGTGGAAGTGGAGAAAAGTTATAAGGGCACTAAAAACCTTATCCCTACCACGCTATCGGCAATAATCGATAATATTGCCACGACCTTCGCGTCGGACCGCATTGATTCCCGCTTAATCCGTGAACTGGGTGTAGATGGAATTATTGCGGTTACCATCGATTTGGAAATGCCCTGGGAAGGCTTTTCACTATCGCCCAGATTGAGTTTGCGTATTTCCGGTCCGCCCAATGGGTATAAGGCTGGCCCAACCATTTATGAGCAGGGCGTCATTTCCGGAAATGGGATGAAGCTGAACGAAGCAAAAATGGATGCAAAGTACGTGATGGATATTCTGCCCAATGTTATCCGCCAAAAGGAACTGATGAACGCCCTTGAAACCGGACTGAAAAAAATGGCAGAAAAGGAAAAGAAAGCGGATTATGATTTAATATGGTCTTATAAATAATAATGTTATGTTGAAAGGAGGAAGGGAACCGAGTTAAAGGGAAGTATAAAAAATCAATTGAATTTAGTCTTACTTGGAGGAATCAAAAATGAAAAAGTTAGTACTCGTTATGGTGTTGATGTTTGCCATCACGCAATTAAGTTTTGCTCAGGATAAACACTTTAGTGCCGGTAAAATGATTGCCGGAGGTCAGGCCGGTATTTCTGCTCTGGGTTTGGGGTTTGGCGCGAATTTTGAATATGGAATTACAAACAGTATCGGTGTAATGCCTTCATTTATCATTCATAATTATACATCCGGAACACAGGAATGGTCTTTTAAGGTCATAGATGTTTACGGTACCTATCATTATAAAACCAAAG
Organism: Calditrichaceae bacterium; assembly: GCA_024763405.1. Classification (GTDB taxonomy): domain Bacteria; phylum Calditrichota; class Calditrichia; order Calditrichales; family Calditrichaceae; genus JANTFQ01. The sequence goes on along the minus strand of JANTFQ010000031.1, from coordinate 318 downwards.
GCGGATTTTTTAGCAGTGAAAAAATGGATACCTATGGGATGGCCGGTATTTCCTGGGTTGCCTTCGGCGCAAAGAGCGGCAGCTCGGCGGAAGAAACATCTTCTAGTATTGCCTTTGGCGGCGGAGCAGGAACCCGGTATTATGTTACAGACAAACTGTCTGTTTTTGGTGAAGGTAAATACCGTTTTGCCTCGTTTAAAACAAATAGCTATACCCTGGCATTGGCCTGGTATAGTATTTATGCCGGCGTCAGCTTTGCTATAAATTAATTCCCCTCCTCCATAAATTAAATCGGGAAAAAGGCGGATCTTTACAGGG
>JANTFQ010000030.1 GCA_024763405.1 Calditrichaceae bacterium | reverse complement strand
TTACGATGATTAAAACAATCAATGTACCGGGCGCTTTTTGCGCGGTATATATTATCAGAACAATCATCGAAAGGAGATCCGCCAAAATAGCAAACCAGACAATAACCGCTTTTGCGTTTGTTTTTTTTGTCAAACGCAGGTGGGCAATGTTTACAGAACCGTAAATAATTAAAAACACGGCACTGCCGAGCATGGCGATGCGGTCTAAGGGCAGAAGATTTAAAAATACAATCACGAATCCGCTGGTAATCAGCAAACCTTCCCGGGCATTCCGGTAGACCTTGCGGTTAAATAATTTGGGCAGCTCACCATCGCGGGCAATCATATAGCTGACATTGCTGCCGCCGTACAGGGTGGCGTTTATGGCTGATGCGGTTGAAAGCAGGGCGGTAATCACGATGATTACAAAACCGATTTGTCCCAAAAAGGGTTTGGCCGCTTCGGCCAAAGCATAATCCTTAGCCGATACGATATCCTTAACCGGCAGATGTCCCACTACATTCATGGAAACAGTCACATAAATCAAAATTACAATGAATACACTGAAGTACAAGGCACGGGGCAGTGTCTTTTGCGGGTTCTTCATATCTTCGGCGGTATTGGTAATCAGGCCGAATCCTTCATAGGCGATAAAAATCAAAGCGGCGGCAAAGAGGATATTGGAACCATGCGGCCAAAGGGCCGTGGCCAGCAGCTCCGGTTTAATCGAAAAATACCCGATGATGGCAAACAGGGCCAGAACGGCAATTTTGATCACTTCATTGACCGATTCAAAAGCAGCCACCGCTTTTGCCCCCACAAATTCCACCATCGTAAAAAGCAAAACAATCACGGTCCCCCAAATATTTATCCATAAAGAAGAAGTCCCTTTTGGCATAAAGGTAAGGGCATAGCCGCCAAAGGCGCGTGCATAAAGTGACAGGGCGAAAACATAGCCAATCCATAAAAGAATATTCAGGCCTCCGCTAAAAACATTACTGCCGAATCCGCGTACCAAAAATTCGACCGGCCCGCCGGCAGAAGGATAAGTAACCCCCAATTTAGCATACGAGTAAGTATTTAGTAGTGCCACCACGCCGGCAATTATGAAAGAAATATAAAGCGCATTACCGGCAATTTCGGAAGCGGCTCCCAGAATAGAAAAAATACCGGCACCCACCATTCCGCCAACACCAATTGATATGGCGGCCCATAATCCCATTGTCCTTTTGGGTTGTGTTGTGTCCATTCTTTTGAATCTCCTTTATCAGGCTTTTATCGCACTTGAAAACTTAAGAGGCTTTTTCAACAGTGTCCGGTTAAATTATCGATAGTTGATTCGACTCAAATTTGGAAAATTTGTATAATTTATTAACCCTCCCCTGCCTTGATAAATCAAGACTTTCCCCTCCCTAATCGGATTAGGGAGGGGATTAAGGGGTGGGACAGCATTTGGGTGCAAATCAAGTCCAATTCTGATAATATTCAAATTTTCTTTGATAAAGCTGAGGTGACAGTATTTGCTTCAACTTTAACCGGCACTAATGATGTTTTTCAATAAAACAATATATTGAAATATTAACCGGGCAACCAGCGGAATATTTATTAAACGGCATTAAAATCAAAAAAAACTGTGCGTGCTTTTTAATGCTGTCTATTCTTCTTTCAGTGAAAGGAAAAGTTCCAGGCGGTTTAAATTATTAACTTCACTGGTTCCGGATTCATAATCCAAAAGCAGCATATTTACATCATAGGTGTCTTTCAACTGCCGATAGGCGCCTTTTGCTACGATGTGATTTGAAATGCAGCCAAAGGGCTGTAAGGAAATAATATCCTTAACCCCTTCATTTGCCATAGCGGCAATTTCCATTGGCAGCAGCCAACCTTCGCCGAATTGTAGGTAGAGCGGCATAGGGGCGTCTATGGTTTTTGTCGCTTCCGCCAGAGTCATTTCCTTTTCATAGCGGTCAAAACGCTGCAGTTCTTTTTCCACTAATTTTTGGTAGTAAAAAATCGTTTTATGATATGCGCGCTGAATCAGCCGTTTAAGCAGCGGTCGTTTTTCTATATTTTCCTTTTTATCAAATTCTTCGGTAAAATGACCGTATTCAAAAAACTCCAGCATGGGTGGCAGAGTAACTTCGCGATTCCGTTCTTCCAACCAGTCGATGAGATAGTTGTTCGAAAAGCAATTGTTTTTTAAATAGATTTCTCCCACAATCCCGACCTTTGGAAAGGGCTTGTTGTAGTGAACATCAATAGCGTTAAAGCTGTCCACGGCATAACGCATAAATTGATGCAACATTTTTTTACCGGGCTTTTGTGAATAAACAAGTTCTTGCAACTCGTCAATCAGGCGTTGTACAAGGGCAATGGTTTCGCCCTTTTTCACTTCATATGGTTTGGTTCGTAATTTCATCCGCTGAATACCATCGGCGATGGCAAACATCATTACCGAATATTTGGTAAATTTAACAGGGTTAAAACGGAAGCCTTCTAATAAAGAATCGGTGCTTAAGCTGATAACGGGTGTTTTCAGGTAGCCGGCGTCTACCAACGCTTTTTTTAACAGCGGAACATAATTGGATGCCCGGCACTGCCCGTTGGTTTGACTCAAGGCAACTACGGTTTCCTCCGGATCATACTTGCCGCTTTTAAGCGCATTGAGAATATCGCCGATAACCACAATAGCCGGATAGCACATATCGTTGTTTACATATTTTAGCCCGGTTTCCACCGCTGCAGATGATTGATTATACAAGGTAACAATTTTATAGCCCAGCCGGTCAAAAACCGGCTCTAACAGATTGGAATACATAGTGGCAAAATTGGGCACGAGAATAGTCTTTTTTCGATCTTCTTTACTATACGGTTTGGTGTAAACTCGCGGGTGTAGCTCGATCTTTTTGTTTTGCCCCAGCGCTTCCAGTACGGAACGGATACGGATTTTAGCCGCACCAATATTGGACATTTCATCTATTTTGATGCTAATATATATCTTACCGCCGGTGTCGATGATGGATTTAACCTCGTCCACCACCACGGCATCCGGTCCGCAGCCGAAGGAATTCAGTTGCACCGTGGCAATTTTATCATATTTTTGTTGGATAACCCATTTGGCTGCAAGGTACAGACGGTTGTGGTATGACCATTGTGTAAGGGGAAGAACACCCTTAAGGTTCATTTCGTGTAAATTTGGAATGGCGCTTTCGGGAATGGCATAGGCACCAAGATCGTAAATTAAATCCATAATTCCCGTGTTGATCATAGGGTCCTGGTGATAGGGGCGTCCCATCACAACGATAAGCGGTTTATCTTCGCTGATAGCCTTGTCGATTATTTTCTGCCCCAACTCCTTCTGCAAATCAATTGATTTCTTTTCGGTTTTTAAACCAAAACTGATGGCGTGGTTTACATCGTGCTGGCTTACACCGTATTCTTCGAGATAGTCATAAATTTTATGTTTGATTCCGGGCAAATAGGTAAAACTCATGGGGAAGGAATCGATGGGAACGTCGGTTTTCATATTATGTTTAAGCACTTCGCCGTAACCGGTTACAATGGGACAGTTGTAGCTGTTTTTTGAGTCTTTGGTTTCGGGCGCTTCAAAAATGATGGAGGGAACAAAAATCCGATCCACTTTTTTATCAATTAAATTTAAAATATGCCCGTGGGCGACTTTGGCCGGTAAGCATAAATTATCCGCCGAAACCGTTCGCAAACCACGGTAATACATTTTTTGATTTGTGTTATCCGACAAAACAACTTTAAAACCTAGTTTTCTAAAGAAGCTGTAGAAAAAAGGGTAATGTTCGTAAACGGCCAGTACCAGGGGAATCCCGATGACCGGCTTTTGAGGATCGATTTCCGGAAGCGAACCTTTTGGCAGGTATGAATCCACATCAAATAAAAATTCTTCCTTTTCACGGAAATAGTTTTCGGTAATCCGGCCGGTTTTTGTTTTGTTGGAAAAATAGCGTTCGCAGCGGTTTCCTGTGTAAAATTTATTTTTATTGGCAAAGGTGAATTGCGTGATGCTGCACTTGTTGCCGCAGCCATTACAGTGAATCTCTTTGCGTTTATAGTCGATTTGTTCCAGTACATCTAAGCGGAACGCGGTTTGGTAACCGGGATGCGCTTCATAATATTGTTTGGCGTACAGCGCCGCACCGTAAGCGCCCATATATTCGGATATATTCAGGCGCATTACATTTTTACCAGTTAAAAGTTCAAAGGCCCGCAGAACCGCATTGTTTTTAAAGGTGCCGCCCTGAACAAAAACATTTTCTCCAAGCTCATCCGTATTACGAATTTTAATGACTTTGTACAAGGCGTTTTTTACGACGGAATAGGCCAGGCCGGCGGCTATATCGCTTACCGGCATACCGTCTTTCAAGGCTTCCTTTACTTTGGAATTCATAAAAACAGAGCAGCGGGTTCCCAAATCGACCGGTTGTTTGGCAAAGAGAGCCTGATTAACAAAATCATCTAAAGACAAATTAAGGCCGCTGGCAAAGGTTTGAATAAACGATCCAGTACCGGAAGAGCAGGCTTCGTTTAGCTGGATGTCACTTACAATGCCGTTTTCAATTTTAATGGATTTAATATCCTGGCCACCAACATCCACGATAAAACTCAGTTGGCCGTTGAACAGGGAACCCGCGGTAAAATGGGCCATTGTTTCAACGATTCCTCCGTCTAAATTCAGGGCGATTTTAACAAATTCTTCGCCGTACCCGGTAGCGTAAGCAGCACGCAAACGATTTCCTTCCAGATAGGGACGAAATTGTTTTAGGCCTTCGATGGCCACATTAAGCGGAGTCCCCTGGTTTACTGAATAATACTGATCCACAATATTATTTTTCTCGTCCATTAAAATCAATTTTGTCGTGGTTGAACCGGCGTCAATTCCCAGAAAGAAATCTTTTGATTTCTCAATTTCCCCGGCATGCAGTTTCCGCACGGTAAAGCGGGAATGCCTTTTCTGAAATTCCTGGTATTCACGTTGAGAACGGAACAGCGGCGGCAGGGAACCTTCGATGGAAATTTTTCGTTTTTCGTCTTTTAAGATTTGAATAAGTTCATTGAGGCTGTATTCTTTTTCTGCCTTTTCCGAAGTAAGCGCAGCGCCGACCGCAACCAGCACTTCGGAATTTTCCGGCAGAAGAAAATTTTCCTGGGGCAATTCCAGGGCTTCGATGAAGGCTTTTCGTAATTCGGATAGAAAAGTCAGCGGCCCGCCGGCAAATATAACCTTACCGTTTATGTCCGCACCAGCCAGCAAAGACGTAATAGCCTGATTAGCAACGGCGATAAAAACGGAACGGGCAATGTCCTCTTTACGTTCACCTTTATTTAACAAAGCCTGGACATCGGTTTTAGCGAACACGCCGCAACGTGAAGCGATATACAGTTTTTTATCTGCCTGTTTGGCCATTTCATTTAAATCGGACGGGGTCACATTCAGCAGGCTGGCCATCTGATCGATAAAGGAGCCGGTACCGCCCGCACAACTACCATTCATCTTCATCTCCGGCGCCTGGTGATCGCTAAAGAGAACAATTTTGGCATCCTCCCCGCCCAGTTCAATAAAGGTACTGAAATCTTTATAAAAGGTGCGTATGGTTTTGGAGAGCGCAATGACTTCCTGAACAAACGGCAGATGAATGCGTTCTGCCAATCCCATTCCGGCGCTGCCGGTTATGTTAATGGTAAAGCGCTGTTCCGCGTATTCGGGATGTAATTGCTGAAGAATCGTTTGCAGGGTCTCTTTCACTTTTCCGTTGTGTCGGATATAGGTTTTAAACTGAATGGCGTTTTCATCGGAAAGCAGAACGACCTTTGCGGTTGATGACCCTAAATCGATTCCCAGTTTCATTTTAATTCTTCACCTTTCTCATTTTTTAGTTAAAAGGAGCCGGACCAATGGCCCGGCTCCCGGGGGGCTGTTAGAAGGATTTATGGGAGGATTATTCGATGTTTCCTTTACTTTGCAGGGCACCAAAGCCGGCAACCATTATCAGGATGCCGCTGATTATATCATTCCACAGATAACCTGCTCCTATTTGGAAAGAAGGAATAAAGGCTGCAATAATCAGCCAAACGCCCATGATTACGCCAAGCCAAGCTTGCCAGGGTTTGGATTTGAGAAGCTGATAACTGACGTATGCAACAATAGCGCCGATTACCAAATCATTCCAAATGTTTAAAGTAGCGTTGAATTCCAGAAAAGCCGATATGAAAATCCATAATCCGAGTAAACCGTTTGTCCATGCTTGCCACATTTTGTTCTCCTTTGTGTTAGGTTAATAGTGATTTTCACTTTGAGTTAAAGCATCTGTCGTGCCAATTATTTTAATGCAGCTTAAACCCTTTAAAAACAGTAAGTAAAAACGGCTTTGTTCGATGATTATTTTTGTATTTAAGGTGAAAATGGGTAATCCGGTTTCGCAGTAAAACAGGGTTAAAAAGTTTGAGTGAGGAATAGCTTAAAAGGAGGGTGCGAAGTTTAAATTCCCAGTAAAGAAGGTATGAAAAACAATCGTCATTCGAATGGCTTTGAACGGATTTTAATCCATAATAAGTATCTTTGCCATTCTTTCAATTAAAGAATTATCAATCTGGTTGTAATACAAAACCGGGGCCCGGAATAGGGGATTTTTTCCATACATATTTATAGGAATCAATAATTCGAAATCGTCAGAAAAATCCTTGAAATCGATTAATACCGGGGTTACCAGATTAAAACTAAGACAGGCCTGCAAGGATGATAAAAATTCAATGGACTTAAACAGCGGCAAATAGTCTTTTATTTTTTCTTGTTTTACATAGGTGACAATATTCAATTCTTTAAGTTTATTTTCGTCTATGGCCATTTTGCTTTGATATACCAAAGTATAGCCGTCTCTGAACCGTACAAATTTTGTATCCGGATTTAATTCATAAGAATAAGCCGGTCGGCCGATAATAACGCCATCAATTGTATGCTGTTTTAATTTTGATAAAACTATGCCGGCGCTGGGCATTGAAATAAAATTCACTTCGGGAAGATGTTCCTGAATTTTAACGATATAAGGTTCCATTGTTGGGCAATAGGCAATAGAGGTCATCATTACTCCTTTACATTATACACGAATCCGGATCTTCATTAAAAATCCGGTAGATTTCTTTTTTTGTGGTTGCCACTCGAATTTTTTCTGCAATACGGGGTTGGCATAAAAACGTATGCAGCGCAAATAAAGTGTCTGCCAGGTATTTATCCTGTCCGGGCGGAACGGCTACCAAAGAGACTAAATCAATAGGTTTGTTATGTTTTGAATAATATCCGATTCCGCCATCAAAATGACCAAAAATAAAAAGTGGCTCGGTTACCGAATCGCTTACGGTGTAAAATGAAATATTACAACAGCCGGAAAAAGCGGATTCATATAGTTCCGTATCTAAAACAGCCTGGGCAAAACGGGAAGCATCGAAAACCTTTTTTGTCTTGACGGCCAGGTCAATCATTATCCGTAAAGCACCAAGTTCCGATTGGGTTTTTAGCCCCAGATGTATATTTTCGGGTTTTAACCAGTCCTTTAAAAATTTCATTTCTTTCTCAAATAATTTAAAAAAACCGGGTAGTTAACCCGGTTTTTAGTCATCCATTTTGCAGAAGGGAATCTACATGAAAAACATTTTAATGTACTACCGGATGATGGCTTTCTGCTTTATTGAGTGCGCCGAATCCGGCAACCATCAGCAGAATACCGCTGATTAGGTCATTCCAGAGATTGCCCGTGTGTGCCTGTAGTCCAGGAACAAAGGCGGCCACAATCAGCCATAATCCCATAATACTTGCCAGCCATCCCTGCCATGATTTTTCTTTAATCATGGTAAATCCGGCGATTCCTGCAACGATACCCACAATCAGGTTATCCCAAAGATTTCCTGTCGCGGACAGGGGTAAAAAGGCTGCGACTACCAGCCAGATTCCTAAAACTCCGTTTGTCCATGCTTGCCACATTTTGAACCTCCTCTTTGTTGGTGAGTGTTTCGATTTCACTTCCAACAATAACAAAGGCCGTGCCAGAATACGTAAAACAGGGCTAACCCCTTTAAATACAATATGTAGTAGATAATATATTACGTTTTAAAAAGCCAGAAAATACGTAAAATGGGAAAGTGGATTTCGCAGTCATTCCTATAAAAAAAAGAATTGCCGGAAACTACGGGGCTAAAAATGTGGACTTGGATTTCTCAGTTCTTAAAGTTCTCAACATTCAGATTATGTTTTTTAATCAGATTCTGAATCTGCCGCCGGTCGTAGCCGCTTTTTTCGGCCGCGTGCGAAATATTTCCATTGGTCGAATGGAGCAGGCGTTTCAAAAAATCATATTCAATTCCCCGCAGGATGGTTTCTGTTCTTAATTGTTTTTCCTGCTGCAGCTCTTCTTTCGTTTCCGCTTTTTTGTGGAACCCGCTTCTAATTTCATCCGGCAGATTATCTAACTGTACCTCTCCGCCCTTTGTAAAAATGATAGCCTGCTGCATTGTATTTTCAAGTTCACGAACATTCCCAGGCCAGGGATATGCGGTGAGTGCCTGCAGGGCCTCTTCCGAAACGGATAGTTTTTGAGCGCCTTCCACATTTAATTGCCGATGCTTGTTTAAAAAGGACTGCACGAGAACCGGGATATCTTCTTTGCGCTGCTGCAGGGGTGGGATCTGAATAAAAACAACTTTTAAACGGTAAAACAAATCCTGCCGAAAGCGTCCTTCCTTCACTTCCAGGGCTAAATCGCGGTTGGTTGCGGCGACGATGCGGGCGTCGGTCTGTAAAAAGGTCGTACCGCCTACGCGCGTAAAACGCTGATTTTCCAAAATGTGTAACAACTTCACCTGTAGTTCACGGGGCAGCTCACCGATTTCGTCAAGGAATAAGGTTCCGCCGCTGGCCAGTTCAAACTTTCCCTTTTTGGTTTGTACCGCCCCGGTAAAAGCACCCTTCTCGTGGCCGAAGAGTTCACTTTCCATTAATTCCCTGGGAATGGCGCCGCAATTTATTTCCACAAATGGCTTTTCGGCACGGGGGCTCATATAGTGTACAGAGCTGGCAACCAGTTGCTTGCCGGTCCCGGATTCTCCCTGAATAAGAACCGTGGCATTGGTTTGAGCAACATCCTTAATGGTGTTCAGAATAGCCTGCATTTGTGGATTTGCCGTGATTATTTCCTGCCGTCCTTCATATTTTTTAAGCTTTTCTTTTAAATCCGAATTTTCCCGGATGAGTTCTCCGTAGTTGAGGGCTTTTTCGATAAGCGGAATGAGTTCGGCAATCTTAATCGGTTTTAAAATATAATCGAAAGCGCCCAGCTTCATAGCGTTAACCGCGTTTTCTACAGTGCCAAATGCAGTAATAATAATCAGAGGAATATGTTTAAATTTTTCTTTGACAAATTCCAGTAGCTGCAGGCCGTTTACCCGGCCCGGCATTTTTAAATCGGTAATCACCAAGTGAATACTTTCATTCTCGAGATAGTGCTGCGCTTCAACCCCGTTCTTTGCCAGGAAAACCGAATAGTTTTGCTGTAAATTAATTTTTAGGATTTTACGGATCTTTTCTTCATCATCAACAATCAGGATACTCGGTTTTAGAGTGTTCATTCAATGGCTCCAAATTCTTTCTGCTGTATTTTTTTAGGAAACTGAAGATGGAAAACGGTTTTACCCGGTTTCGATTCCACGCTGATTTTCCCGCCAATCGCTTCGGTTAAATGCTGGACAATAGAAAGGCCCAGCCCGGTTCCGCTATCTTTAGTCGTAAAAAAAGGTTCAAAAATATTATCGCGGATTTCTTCCGGGATACCAATTCCATTATCAGTAAAATAAAGATGAATATTTTTAGAAGTAATTTCAAAGCGGCATTCTAATTTGGCCTTTTCAATGGAAAATTCCGGGTCCTGCCCGATGCGTTTTTTAATTGCTGCAACCGCGTTGATTCCCAGGTTTAACAAAATTTGCTTTAACAGAGACGGGTCGCTTATAAACGATGTTTTAGGCGGATTAATTTTAAATTCAAAAGAAATGGCCTCGTCTTCCTGGAAGACCAGGTTCATCTCTAAAAATTCAACTAACTCCTCGGCCTGAAGCGTAATAAATTCCGGCGGACGAATCCGGGAAAGATTTAAGAAATCGGTTAGAATATTATTGAGCCGGCCCACCTCTTCTATTATAAATTGTTTAAGCTCCTGCTGATCTTCCGGGCTGATTTGTGGCTGTAAGAGGGTTTCGGCTGAAGTTGAAATGGTGCTTAACGGGTTGCGGATTTCGTGGGCAATACCGGCTGTCAACTGTCCTAATGCCGCTAATTTTTCCAGTTGAAAATGTTCTTTATAATGGTCGCGCATCTGACGAATAATATTATCCCGCTGAAAGGCGCCTGCAATATTACTGGCAAAGATATTAAAAATCTCGATTTCATCTTCCGTGTATTCCAGGCCGAATTTTTTTTTGGAAAACAACAGAATTCCCAAAAGCCGGTTATCAAAAATTAAAGGTAAAATCAGCTGAATCCGATTCTTTTCCAGATAGGAATGGAGGGCCGTATCCAAAGCGTGGTGGTCTAATTCATAGAATTCAAGTACACGCTTATACCGTTTCAGTTCTTTAACGAAGTAGCAGGAACCGGATATTTGGGGTGTGTTTTCTTCTTCATTGGCTTCGATAAAGGAATCCTGTTCATCACTAAGATAAAAGGATTTTACCGAATCGATATAAAAATGTTTGATAAGAAAGGATTCGACAAATTTAAAGAAATCCTGCGGTTCAGCATATACCTGTAATTCCTTAAACAGCTGTAATGATTTTTTTCGGTACTGATGAATATCTTTATTCAGTTTCCGATCGAATAAATTCTTTAACTTTTTTTCAAAAGGCCGGATTACCAGGACCAGCGAAAAAATTAACAGGCCGCTCAGTGTGAAGGAATCGATATTAAAATACTGCACTAAGCTATCGCTGATGCTTTTAATAATTAAGAAATATACAGCGAGCGCAAAAGACGACAGAATGGTATAAGAGAGACCGCTGCTGAGATATTTTTTTGGGCGGAACATATGAAACTGGACAATTGCAATAAAGAAAAAGACGGCGATTAAAAAGGTGATAAAGGTCGATAAAAAATATAGGGACAGGGCCCCGTACATAAAGGGGTGTACTATCTGAATAATACCATAACTAAAAAATACGATGATCATTCCAACCGTAAAAAACCTGGTTTGATTGCGAGATCGAATAATGCGTATTTTGGAAATTTTTGTAATAAGAATCCAATTTCCCCACAGGATATAGATAAATGAAATGAGCAGCAGCAAAATAAAGCGAGCGTTTTTGGCAAAACTTAGCTGAAAATAATAGATGCTTTTAGTCTGCGAAAGCGAAACAAGCCGGAACTGAAAATCCGGAAAGGATAGACTCAAAATCAAAACCGGTAACGAAAAAACGGCGGCATAAAACAAAGGACGGGCAGCCCAGGGATGAAAATTTTTAGGAAAATGATAGGCGATAATTACAAAAAATGCCGGGGATAGAAAAATGATCCGGTATAAAATTTGTCCCCAAAACATCGCCGTGTTTTCTGCCTGGCTGTTTAAAATAATAACTTCTGCAATATTCCATAAAGCAAAGCTGAAAATAAAAGCCGAAAACCAGCGGTTTAGCGTGGACTTAGGTGCATTCATCAAAACGATAAAGGCCAGACTAAAATTCAAGGTAAAGGAAATTAATCCCGGGAGTGAATAAATGTTCATTGTCTGTTTCCGGTATGGAATAGTTTTTCTAATTGCGGCAGGGACTCTTCGGCTGCTGCTTCGCCGGCTTTGATTATTTCTTTAATGCTTTTAATAGCAGCCCACGAGTAGTGGCGCACTTTTGGTTTAATAACAAGGTCGGCCCCGGCAAGCCGCTCCTGCGTAAGATGGTAGGTTACTATATCTTCGGCGCGGTAAATAATTTGAATGCCCGTTTGCAGCTTTCCAATATCTTCCACACAATGGGTCACATCCACGGCAACAACATATTGCGCCCCGCGGCCTTTCACTATTTGAACCGGAATGCTGTCGGATGAGGCTCCGTCAATGAGCAATAAATCATCAATTTTCACTGGAGGAAAGACGCCGGGAATGGCAGAGCTGGCCATCATCGCCTTTTTTAAACTCCCTTCGCTGATCACAATTTCCCTGCCGGAAATCAGATCGGTAGCGATTGTGGCGAAAGGAATCGGAAGCGCTTCGATGGGCTTGTCCGGGAAAGGTTCAAAGATTTTTGCAACCAAATCTTCGTCATAAATGGATTGCGCTTTTAAGGTTTTTAAAAGTGAAAAATACATTTTAAGATTGTTGAGATATTGATTTAATTGATGTATCGCTCCTGAATGTTCAGTGGAGTCGAACACTTCCATATCCAGCTCATTAAAAACCGGGCGCTTAATTAAATTGTAAATAAAATCTTCCACTGCTTCGGCATTTTGGTATACGGAATAAAGTCCGCCAATCAGGGCGCCAATACTGCAGCCGGTTATTTGATTGATGGGGAAGTGCTCCCGCTCCAGCACTTTCAGTACGCCAATGTGCGATAATCCCCGGGCTCCACCGCCGCCGAGCGCCAGTCCGATTTTAGTAATCATATCATTTTCCCCTCTTTAGAATATATGGGTTTTAGCCGGATGCCAATAAAGGAATGTATGAAATTTGTTATCAGAAAAAAATAGTGATTATTTCTTACATTTTTCTTGAACTGTTAAGAATTTAAATTATATTGCTTGATGATTGTTTGAGAGAAGTTTTCGGTGATGTGTTGAAAGGAGCGTAAGCGATGAAAAAACACAATGCAGAAACAATAGTCAGGCAACTACTCACCCTTGCAGATATCTCTGTAAACGGCACTCGTCCGTACGACATTCAGGTAAAGAATGATGCTCTCTATTCCCGTATTTTAAATGATCAGGCCCTTGGGGTCGGTGAAAGCTATATGGATGGTTGGTGGGAAGTTGAGGCGCTGGATCAGTTTATCGATAAAATTTTACGCGCCAAACTGGATGAAAAAGTCCGTGGAAACTGGGCCATTGAATGGCATATTTTACGTTCTAAACTGTTTAATTTGCAGTCATCCGGCCGGGCTTTTCAGGTTGGCCGCCAGCACTACGACAAGGGGAATGAATTATATGAAGCAATGCTGGATAAACGTATGAATTACAG
>JANTFQ010000029.1 GCA_024763405.1 Calditrichaceae bacterium | reverse complement strand
CTGTTCTTAGAAAAAATACAGCAGAACGGGCGCTATTTTAGCGGTCTTTTATATGAACTGGCCGAAGATTTTAACGACGTGATTTCAGACGTTCGCGGTAAAGGTTTAATGATTGGCGTTGAAGTACGGGAAAAAGCCGCCGAACTTATGCAGGAAAGTTTTAAGGAAGGTCTCCTTTTTAATATTGCCGGTGGTACAACGCTGCGTTTTGTTCCGCCGCTCATTGTCGAAAAATCAGAAATAGATGAAGCTTATGAAAAACTACGCTTAACCTTTAAAAAACTGTTTCGATGAACAAGCAGGAGAGTGAGACAGCGTGTTTTATGATTATGTTCTAATAACCTCATTTATTCTCAGTTCAATCATAATTGCTCTTGCGGCCTATATTCGTCATTCCCTGCAAAAACACCTCTCAACTGAAACCAAACAATATCAAAACCTGCAGAAAAAACAAAAAACATATTTAAATATTCTCTATTTTTTTCTGCTTAGTATCTTTCTTACCCGGCTCATATTCTGCGCTGCGTTTCCTATGCAGCTCGAACACTTTGCGATTGTTTCCCGGGGCAGTTCACCGAGTATCATTTATTTGTTATACCAGGCGCTGGCCGCATTACTCTATTTGCTGTTTGTTTTTTTACTGCAGTTAAATCATCATCTAAAATTAACATTCAAATATGAATATGTACTGAAAGTACTGAAATTTAGCCTTTCTTTTATTGGCATAGATTTAATACTTTCGCTGGCGGGTTGGATAGGGTATAATTTTGATTTACTGTTTCCGTCTGCGCTACTTAAAGAAAAAGGGTCCGGAACTGTCCCGGATGCCGTCGTTATCGGACTCATTGCCGGATTAATTGCTTTTAGCATTCTATTCTGGTTTTTACAGCATAAACGCAGACCGTTGATACGCATTCTGTTTGTCGTTGTGATGCTTCTAACGTCTGCAACAGCTCTGTACGTGAGTTTTTTAAACGCAGGCTTCTATTGGTCTTCCGGCAGCGCTTTTGTTCTCTATACCTACACCGAAGGGGCTTACGGCTGGTTATGGTTTATTCTGGCGCTATCCGCCATAGGCAGCCAGTTTGTTGCCGGTATTATGCTGCGTTTAAAGGAACAATTTATTAATCGTTATTTTGCCATTAATTATACGTTACAATTAAACCGGATCGCACTAATTGCCGTGTTCGGAATTTGTATCAACGCGCTGCTTCCGCAAATCATCATATGGTTTGTGTAGGAGCAGGAATTTATAACTATAACCGGAAGGAAGTATCAATGAAATTTCCCGCCGAACCGTTTAGAATAAAAGTCGTGGAACCCATTAAATCCACCACCGTCGAAGAACGGGAAGCCCTCATTCAAAAAGCAGGTTACAATATTTTTATGCTCCCGGCAGACTCCATCTTTATCGATTTATTAACCGATTCCGGTACCTCGGCAATGAGTGATAACCAGTGGGCCGGGTTAATGCTGGGGGATGAATCTTACGCCGGAAGTAAAAATTATTACCATTTTGAGGATACGGTCCGCGATATTTTTGGATTTCAGAATGTCATTCCCACCCATCAGGGAAGAGTCGCAGAAAATCTCTTGTTCTCCACCATCGTGAATGAAGGCGATGTGGTTCCCAATAACATCCATTTCGATACAACCCGTGCCAATATCGAGCATCAGAAAGCGCAGGCGGTCAACTGTGTAATTGATGAAGCCTTGGACCCTGAAAAACTGCATCCGTTTAAAGGCAATATGGATATTGATAAATTAGAAGCGATTATTCAAAAATACGGCAGAGAACGGATACCGCTGATTTTGATTACAATTACCAATAACAGCGGAGGCGGTCAGCCGGTTTCAATGGCCAATATCAAAGCGGTAAGTGCCGTGGCAAAGAAACATAAGATTCCGCTCTTTTTTGATTCCTGCCGCTTTGCTGAAAATTGTTTTTTTATCAAAGAACGGGAAGATGGATACAAAGATAAAGCCATTATCGAAATCGCCCGGGAATTATTCAGTTATGGCGACGGCACAACGATGAGCGCCAAAAAAGACGGATTGGTAAATATGGGCGGTTTTTTGGCTATGAATGACAACGACCTGGCCCAGCGTGTGACCAATATGCTGATTTTAATCGAAGGGTTCCGCACATACGGAGGATTGGCCGGAAGGGATTTAGAAGCCATCTCCCGGGGGCTGAGAGAAGTTTTAGACGAAGATTACCTGCGTTTTAGAATTGAGCAGACAAATTACCTGGGACAGATGCTGATTGAGCAGGGCATTCCTATTATTAAGCCCGTTGGCGGTCACGCGGTTTATATCGATGCCAAACGGTTTTTACCGCAGATTCCACCACATCAATTTCCCGGCGTCTCGTTAATCGTGGAATTATATACCAGAGCCAGCATCCGTGGTGTGGAGATTGGCAGCCTGATGTTCGGCAGCAGTGATCCAAAGACCGGCAAAATGATTTCCCCGGAACTGGAACTGGTACGCCTTGCGATTCCACGGCGGGTTTATACGAGCATGCACATGCAGTACACATCCGAAGCCCTGGGCGAAATATTTAAGGACCGGGATTCCTTGCGTGGATATGAAATTACGTATCAGCCGGAAATGCTGCGCCATTTTACCGCTAAATTGAAGCCGATAAATGTATAATTTTTAAAGGACCGCAGAGGAGTTTACATGTTTTCTGAGAAATTTCTGAAACGTTTAATTAAAACAAACGGCGTTACGGTACTAACCGGCGCTGGCATATCTGCCGAAAGCGGCGTGCCTACGTTCCGTGGAAAAGACGGCCTTTGGAAAAATCGTGATGTGATGCAAATGGCCACTCAGCAGACGCTTAAATCGGATCCGGAATTATTTTGGGAGTTTTATAACTGGCGCAGGGAATTGTTAAAAACGGTAAAACCCAACCTGGGACATTATGCACTGGTCGATTTGGAAAAACAGTTTTATGATTTCAATTTAATAACACAAAATGTGGATAACCTGCATTTTATTGCCGGTAACACAAAGGTTTTAGAATTACATGGCAATATCAGCAAAACTATTTGTAATGAATGTGGTCATGAAGCAGAGGAAAATGAAGATGTAAGTGGCGCTGTTCCGGTCTGTTCACAATGTGGTGGGGTAATGCGACCCGGCGTCGTTTTGTTTGGTGAGTCTTTACCGCAAAAAGCGCTATCGGACGCACAGGAAGCCGCCGCCACATGCGAAGTATTTTTCTCCATCGGAACATCCGCAGTTGTGGAGCCGGCCGCGTCACTGCCTTACATCGCTAAAGGAAACGGCGCTTATCTTATCGAAATTAATACAGAGCGTACACCTCTTTCGGAGCATGCCGATGAGGTAATAATCGGTAAAGCGGGGGAGACATTACCCTATCTGATCATGGCTTTAGACCGGTATTAAAGAATCGAGGAAGAGATTGAAAAAATACTTTTTTATAGCAGGGCTTTTTCTGTTAAGCAGCTGCGCTTACTATAATACTTTTTTCAATGCAAAAAAGCATTATAAAGAAGCATTTGAAAAACAGAAAACGGTAAAAGTACAGGAGAAACGCCTGCCTGCTGATATTATTAAACATTATAGCTCCGCGATTGATAAATCCTGGAAATTGATTAATAATTATGGCGATAGCAGTAAATATGCGGACGATGCGCTTCTGCTCATTGGCAAATGTCACTATAATTTACGTGAATATTTGCAAGCAGAACGTGTATTCAGCCAATTTCTTCTAAAATATCCGAACAGCGAGTATGTGCCGGAAGCCCAATTATGGCTTGCAAAATCCTATATTGCCAATAAAAAAGATGAAGAAGCCTTAAAGCTGCTCGATGAATTATTGAGCGGCGAAGTGGAGCAAAAGATTGCTGTTCAGGCATTCTATATCCTCGGTAATCTTCATTATCAAAAAGAAAACTATGAAAAAGCATTAAAATTTCTGAAAAAGACGATAGACACTTCTTCCGATGATGAGCTTCTTGGTAACGCACATTACCTGGAGGGGGAGATTTATTTCAAGTTAAAGAAATACGAAGAAGCGGTTGAGCAGTTCGCATTATTGACCGATCTTGATGTCCCGGTACTAAAAGAATTTGAGGCCCGGATGCAGCAGGCAGACGGTTTTATTCAGCTAAAAGACTTTACTTCTGCCGAGAGTACTTTAAAACGGATGCTGCGGGATATTCGTTTTACAAAGCAATTTTCCATCATTGAAACAAAACTTGGAAATCTAAGTGAAATTCAGGGCGATGCGGAATATGCCCGGGAACTATACTATGATATTCTATCGAAGTATAAAAATGACGAGGGTGTTTCACTCGCCGCTTATTACTTAGCCCAAATCTATGAATTTAATGATGGAGATTTTGATTCGGCAAAAGTCTATTATGACAAAGTACGAAATCTAAAAACCCATGAAGATATTTTAAAAGATTCTAAAATACGTGCATCACTGGTAAAAGAATATTTAAAAATCCGGGATCAAATCCGCAAAGATCAAATCGATTTATTCGCCCTGGCTCAGGGAGATTCTTCGCTGGAGGATAGCGTGGAAACCGCTCCGGATAGTGCCGATATGCAGCAGGAACCGGAAAACGCCAAAGAGGAACTCATTTCTTCCTTTGCGGCAGTTAATAAAAATGAAGAATTGCCGGTGGACAGTCTTACGAAAAAAGATCAGGCAAAAAAGAAAGTTAAAAAAATTGTTGTCAGCCGTACGCCGGAACAGGTTGAAAATAGTTATAAAAAATACAGTTTTAATAAAGCCGAATTTTTTTTACTTAAATATCAGGATTATGACAGCGCCGCCGCTGCTTATCGAAAATATATAAATTTATTTCCCGAAGATTCGGTGCTAGTTCCCAAGGCAATATATTCATTGTATTTCATTTATCAGGATATAAAAGCAGACAGCGTTAAAGGGGATTCTCTGAAAGAAATTTTAATCAATAAATATCCTGAATCGCTCTATGGTTTGAAACTACGGGGTGTTATCCAGAGGGAAGAAAAATCCGTTTCGGACGAAGAGGCAGCCATAAAAAAACGCTATCTGGTTGCAGAAGAGCTGCTTGATAAACAACAATATAAAAAAGCTGTTGCCGCATTTAAAAAAATCGCCCAGCAAGATTCAGGAACCGTGTGGGCACAGAAAGCACGCTATGCAACAGGGTATGTTTACGAGCATTTTGTGAAAAATATTCCGCTTGCCATCTCGGCATACAAAGAATTGATTAAGGAATACCCGTCGAGCCGGTTTGCAAAAATTGCAAAAAATAAAATTAAAGTGCCGCCTAAAGAGATTCCTCCAAAGACGGAAGAAAAAACGGAAGGAAAGAAGGGAAAAGTGGGTGCGCCTCCGGCTGAAACCCTTAATACTAAACAAAGCTCCGGGAAGAAAACAGTTCCCGATTCCGGCCGTCATAAGATAAATATTCGTGAGGAAAAATAAGCAATGGCTAAAACTTTAATCCTTATTTTTATGTTCCTCTTTGCCCTTCAGGCTTGCTCCGCAAACGTTCAATATCGTAAATCAAGGAAAGATACTTCCGTTTCCAACAGAACTCCAAATTCGAGAAAATATTATGTCGGCCAGGTTCTGACCGGAATGAGCTCCTATTACGGTAAAAAATTCCATGGAAGAAAAACATCAAACGGTGATATGTTTGATATGTATAAATTAACGGCAGCACACCGTTTTTTACCGTTTAACACTATTGTAGAAGTGACCAACCTGGCAAACGGACGGAGTGTCCGTGTGCGGGTGAATGACCGTGGTCCTTTTGTAGGCAATCGAATTTTAGACCTCTCCTATGCGGCGGCCCGGAAAATTGGATTAACAGGAGCGGGAGTGGGGAAGGTACAAATCCGCATTATTCGTCTCGGAGAAAAATAATTTTAGAACCAGAGAATATTTTTAAAGATTTTTTTGTTCTGATTTAAAATATTTAGTAGACTTTTATAATTTCTGAATATCTATTTAGTTACTAACAATTTTACAGGAGCAATACATGTCCGGTTTAGCCGTCGTGAATGATAATAATTTTAGTAAAGAAGTTTTAGAATCCAATATTCCCGTACTCATTGATTTTTGGGCAGAATGGTGCGCACCCTGCCGTTTAATCGCACCCCTTGTGGAAGAAATTGCCAACGAATATGCCGGCCGGGTTAAGGTGGCCAAATTAGACGTAGATAATAACCCGAACACCTCTATGAATTACGGCATCCGTTCTATTCCCACCCTGTTAATCTTTAAAGATGGCAAGCCATACGAAACTATCATTGGTGCGGTTCCCAAGAAGCACATTCTTGATAAATTACTTCCATTACTTTAAATAATCTTAAGTAAAAACTTAGATAAGCTTCTCTGCCTCTATGGACCAAATTTTTTATAAAGCTGAATTCGTGAAAAGCATTACCGATGTTTCGCAAAAACCGGAACAGCTTCTTCCCGAAGCGGCCTTTGCGGGCCGCTCCAATGTTGGAAAATCCTCACTGCTTAATGCCATATTTAACCGTAAAAAATTAGTAAAAACCTCATCGACCCCAGGCAAAACGCAATTACTAAACTATTTTTTAGTCAATGAAAAATATCATTTTGTCGATTTACCCGGTTATGGATATGCCAAGACACCAAAATCTGTTTCGGCTAAATGGGGAAAAATGATTGAAAATTTTATCCTTAAATCACAGGAACTTAAATTCCTCTGTTTGCTAATTGATTCCCGCCACGATCTACTGCAGGCAGACGAACAGATGAGTGACTGGCTCAATTTTAAAAGTATTCCGTATATTGTGGTTTTAACTAAAACCGATAAATTGAGTAAAAATCAGCTCAATAAACAGCTCCGCAATTATGAAAACAGGTTTCCGGATCACCATGTTTTGCCTTTTTCAGTCAATTCTACACAATATAAAAAGAATCTTGCGGAACTAATTTATAATTTACTTAAATGAAGTTACTTAAACCTTGACATATTAGTAGATTATATTTATTTTTTTCTAACCTAAGATAGTATTTTATAATTTCTTAAATTGATTAAGCAAAAGCGCCTTTTTATGGAGGAAGCAGGCATTGGCTAAAATTGACAGGGAAGACAGGATTATATCCGAGATCGATCTAACCTCAGCGCAATCTAAAAATAACGAAAAAATCTGGCAAAAGAATATTTCACTTGTACAAGAGCAGCGAAAACGGATAGAAGCTGGCGGCGGACCGAAAAACATCGACCGCCAACATGCCAAGAATCGATTGACTGCCCGCGAACGTGTGTCTAAGCTGATTGATAAAAACAGTCACTTTTTTGAGTTGGGACAGTTTACCGCTTTTGGTATGTACGAAGAGTGGGGCGGTGCGCCTTCCGCCGGAACCATAGCCGGTCTTGGACATATCGAAAACCGCTTGTGTATGATTATTGCCAATGATGCCACCGTTAAAGCGGGTGCCTTTTTCCCGATGACGGCTAAAAAAGTGATTCGCGCTCAAACCATCGCCTATGAAAATCATCTGCCTGTCATTTACCTGGTTGATTCCGCCGGTATCTTTTTACCACTTCAGGAAGATGTCTTTCCCGATCAGGATGATTTTGGACGGGTTTTTTATTTGAATGCCCGTATGACTTCGAAGGGAATTCCACAAATTACGGCCATTATGGGAATGTGTGTGGCCGGCGGTGCTTATCTGCCGGTGATGACCGATAAAATTCTGATGACGGAAGGCAGCGGTCTTTTTCTCGGCGGGCCGGCTTTGGTTAAAGCGGCCATCGGGCAGGTTATCAGCGCCGAAGAGTTAGGCGGCGCCCAAATGCATATGGAAACCAGTGGCACGATTGATTTTAAAGAAAAAGATGACCCCTCGGCCTTAAAACACCTTCGCAAGCTGGTAGCCCAAATGGGACGCCCCAAACCACCAGTTTTTAACATTCGGGAGAGTCGTAATTCTGCTTATAAAATTGATGAACTTCTAAAAATAATGCCCTTTGATCAGGAACACGAGTACGAAACACACGAGATTATTGCCCGGTTGGTGGACGACGCTGAATTTGTAGAGTACAAAAAAGACTATGGTAAAACACTGGTGTGCGGCTACGCTCATATCGGCGGTTATCCGGTGGGCATTATCGCCAATCAAAAAAAGCATATTCTCAAAAAGGGTAGTCCGCCCCAGTTTGGCGGCGTGATTTATACCGAGAGTGCAGAAAAGAGCGCGCGCTTTATAATGGACTGTAATCAAAATACCATTCCGCTGCTTTTTATACACGATGTAAACGGTTTTATGGTAGGACGCGATGCCGAACAAAGTGGGATTATAAAAGCAGGCGCAAAACTGGTAAACGCGGTTTCAAATTCGGTAGTACCGAAAATTTCCTTAATTGTAGGCGGTACATTCGGCGCCGGGAATTATGCGATGTGCGGCAAGGCGTATGCGCCTAATTTTATCTTTGCCTGGCCTTCGGCAAAATATGCGGTTATGGGAGGCGCTCAGGCCGCCAATACACTGCTTGATATAAAAGTAAGACAAATGGAACGCAATGGTCATAAAATTGATGAGAAAGAGAAGCAGGCGCTCTTTGAATCCATTAAAGCATCCTATGATGAACAAACCGATCCGCGTTATGGCGCTGCCCGTTTATGGATAGATGAAATCATCCTGCCGCAGGAGACACGTGAACGGCTGATAAATGCATTGGAAGCGGTATCCAACAAAGCGGAATTGGAAACCTTTAATCCCGGAGTGTTACAGACGTGAGAGAATATCAATATCTGCTGGTCCGGGAAGAGGGCGCGCATCTGGAAATCAAGCTGAATCGTCCGGAAAAACGAAACGCGCTGAACGATGGATTGGTTACGGAATTGAAAGACGTCTTTTCCTTTTACAAAGAGGAAGGTAAGATAAAAACAGTTTCGTTAAAAGGCGAAGGCAAAGCCTTTTGCAGCGGCGCCGATTTAGCACATCTAAAAAAAATGCGGAACTTTAACAGGGAAGAGAATCTAAAGGATTCACTGGCTCTGGCCCGTCTCTACCTGCTTATTTATCAATATCCCAAGCCGGTTATCGCGGTGGTGGAAGGCGCGGCTCTTGCCGGCGGCAGCGGACTTGCCAGCGTTTGCGACTTTGTGCTTGCCAGCCAAGAGGCAAAATTTGGTTATCCCGAAGTGCGAATAGGATTTATCGCCGCCCTGGTTTCGGCTTTTCTAATTCGACAGAGCGGAGAACGCAAAGCGCGGGAACTGCTACTCACCGGAAAAATAATTTCCGCCGAGGAAGCAAAAGAGTATGGCCTGGTCAATTCGGTATATGCCCAAGAGGAACTATTGGACGCGGAACAGAATCTGATTAAACAGTTGCGCAATAATTCTTCCTTTGCGATGGAATCCAGCAAAAAATTATTTACAAAACATATTGAAGAAGATATCGAAGAACTTGCCCGGCGAAATGCAGCTTTCAGGGAGAGTGAAGATTTTATGGAAGGTATCTCTTCTTTTATTGCAAAACGTAAACCCAAATGGTCTGAAACTTAAAGTGCGGAGGCAGCTATGCTTGTATTAACACGGAGGTTGGGTGAATCGATTACCATTGGTGAAAATGTGCGTGTGGTAATTGTTGATATTGATGGCAATCAGGTGAAATTAGGTATCGAGGCGCCGAGAGAAATCAGTATTTACCGGGAAGAATTATACGAAAGAATAAACGGTCATTCTTTCCCGCCCATTGATTCCAAGAAAAAAGTCGAATCCGAGTAACTAATTGCCGTTATTTCTTTCTGTTTTAACGGGAATCCTTTTCGGGTTTCAATCTGTTCTGGTTAAATTTGCGCTGTTAAAACGCAATCAGGTACAAATCTTAAAATTCCTGTTTTGCACCGCCGGCCTCTTATTACTGCCGTTTGCATTGTACAAAATTCCATCCATACAGATGGTGCCATTTTCAATATCCACAAGCATTAGCCTTCTTATTAATATTGCCGCCTATCTTCTTCTGTTTACGGCAATTAAAATTTCACCCATTTCCATCGTTATGCCGTACATCGGCTTTACGCCTTTATTTTTAACGCTAAATGTTTTTTTTATTTTAGATGAAAAAACGGGCAGCGTACAATTCCTGGGCATTTTCCTGATTCTAATCGGTGGATTCGTGCTACAGTTGCCGTCTACGTTTTCGCAAAAAAATAAATTCAATCTAAAACACCTGTTTAACAGGGAAGAGAGGGGGATTTATCTTGCCTTGGCCGCGGCCTTTTTATGGAGTATTTCTGCCAGTGTCGAAAAAATTGCTGTACTTTCAAGTTCTCCGGAATTTTATGGCGCATCCATTCACCTTGCTTTAGGTCTGGTCTTTGTAATAATTGCGCGAAATAAGAGGTATAAAACAGAAATAAAAGATTCCGGAACAGTATTTTTGCTTCTGCTATTTATCGGTGTGGTAAGCGCCGGTTTGGCCTGGAGTCAACTGACCGCAATTAGATTAACGCAGGTTAGCACGGTAATCGCATTCAAACGATCAGGGATTCTTGTTTCGGGTTTATTCGGATTGTTTTATTTTAAGGAAGGCTATTATCTTAAAACGATAAGCGCAACGCTGATTATTTTATGTGGGGCAATTCTTATCAGCCTGTATGCACAATAAGCTGGATTAACCATAAAAACCAAAAAACAAATACCAAATCTCAAATAAATAATAATCTCCAGTTTCAAAACTGAAATAGTCAAATAGTTTTGAATATTGTTACTTTGATTTTGAAATTTATTTGTATTTTGTTCTTTGTTAATTGGGATTTTCTGCTACAAAAACAAAGAGGTTCTTTCTCATTCTGTGTGGGTAAAATGGTATATTGTAAAATTAAAGGCCGCTGATTATCACGGATAAAACAGGAATTTCAATAAACCACATCCCTGTTAATGATATGATGCGATTTACATTCCATTAACTGCAAAGCAGTAAGAAATGAATAACTTCGGGTGATACCCGAAGATGAAAATGGGGCACAAGTGAATAACTGTGAAACAGTTTAATCAAATTTGTCCCTTGATGAATGGATGCTTAACAGAATTTCAACCCCTTCAGAGTTGAAATCGTGGCGTGTTTAATTCATTCCCCGAATTACATCCGGGGCTATTCATTTTTCATTCCTTCGGAATGTCCCGATAGTGTCAAAAGTTTCTGAAAGAAATTACAATAATATGTTCTTCCTTTGCAATACGCCTGCAAGGGGACTTCAACGAATGGAAAAGTGATTTTCTTACACTACACTAAATTGCGCACAAAAAACAAAAATGGTCCTCACAACCAAGTCTTAATAGTATTTCTGGTCTTTATCATCAAAAAACTTATCGACAAATTTTTCGCTCTTTGCCTTGTAATCATTAAGGAATTTATACTTATATTTTTTATGCAGTTTTTGAAAATATTCAAAGGCCTTATCAGAATCTTCAGGTACTTTTTCCGGATGAGAATTAAAATAAATTCGTAAATATTCTGCGACAATTAAATCTTTATCCATTCTAAATTCTCCGTTAAAATTAATTTTAAAAATTCTTTTTTCAACTATGTCTTTAGCTCAGACAATTTATATAGATTGCTTCGACCAGAGTACTCGGGTCTCGCAAAGACAGACGTTTAGAACGGTCTTCAGTTTGAGCAACAGATTCAAATTACAAAAAATTAAATTGGACAGCAACCAAAAGAAAAGGGTTCTATGTTGATCCTTTTGGGTAACTAAGCTCAAAAGATTAATCGACCACGGATTTACACTGATTGCCACTGATAAAAGAGAACAAATTTTATAAAAAAAAAGTTTACATATAAGCCATTATTTTTGTTTACCATTGAAATTAGGTTACGTTGAGAATTTACTTTTTTGACTTACCCGACTTTATTTCATTTTATTTAAGAAGCTGTTATTAGAAAATTTATACCGTACATTTCAATATTCATAACATATTCCTTACGATACTGTTTTTGCTTTTTAATGAGTTATCCGTGTTAATCGGTGCAAATCCGTGGCAGTCTTTTTAACTACTCGTCTATCAGTTCTGACACTAATTTTTTTACCCACACAAAACAACATAGGTCAAGAAAAGGGAGGTGTTGCGCCAAAGAGGCAGAAAATGCAGAATATACAAGCCATAATCAGTAAACTAATAAAAACAATAACTTGACACATTTAGAAGTTTACATAATATATATTATACGACAAATACATCAGAATTCGTTGCGATTAAGTTTATTTTATGGATTACTTGAGCTTTGTGGAAGGTTTGTATGCCCGTCCCTTTCCCTTTCATCCCAAAAAATTAAGAGTCTGTTAAAAAATCATTTTGGGTTTAGAAATATTATTACCCTGGTGATCTTGAAAAAATTATAAGGTTTAATAAAAAAGTATAAAAAGAAGTATCGAGAAAGATGCAGATAAGATATTTACCAGATCGTTATTCAGCCAACGAAATCCTTTGATGCGATTCGTTGGAGAATCACAGTGCGTTTTCTTTTCCGTATATGAAGTACACATGCTACATTGATACTGTCCCTGAAATGAAGCGCCCAAAAAGCTGTCCATTACAGAGCCGAAAAATCCTGCGATGCTGATTAGAATTAAACGCTCAAATGAAATTGAAAAAAAATAGCCGCTAAGCGCTATCAATAAACTTCCCAGGAAAGAAGCGGTGGTGCCATAAAATGAGATGGCTCCCGAAACACCAGGTTCAACTTTTTGAAAAGTGGTAATCATCCGAGGAGTGGTTTTAAAAAGGACACCTATTTCGGTCGCCCAGGTATCCGCGTTTGCCGCAGCGAGAGAGACAAGATAAAGATGATAATAAAGAGGGTCAGGATTTAGAATATATAGAAAAATAAATAATCCGGCGAGTCCGCCGTTGGCTGCTACCTGCGCATAATCCCGAACTCCGCTTTTTTCGAAGGTATTTTTAAATTTTTCCTTACGCTTCTTCCCTGCTTTACTCAATAATGATGAGAGTATAAAAAATACTAAAATTGGAACTGACCATTTCCAGCCGCCAAAACCAAAAATAAGAACGGCTAAAATGAAGGTAGCCACAGAGCCGGAGAAATTCAGGAACTTCGCCTTATAACTTAACAGGACAATTACAAGCGCCAGGAAAACACCTAGAAGAACCTGTCCCATAAAAATTGAGTCAACCGTCATTTAAGAAACAACAATATTAACTAATTTTTTTGGCACAACAATTACTTTGCGAATCGTTTTATCGCTGATGAATTCCTTAATGCGATCATCGTTTAAGGCAAGTTGTTCCGCTTCTTCTTTGGTTAAAGAAGCGCTGGCCGTGATACGCTGGCGAATTTTCCCATTCACCTGAATTACCCAGTCCAACTGCTCGACCTT
>JANTFQ010000028.1 GCA_024763405.1 Calditrichaceae bacterium | reverse complement strand
AATGCCGAATTTATTCAGCCGTTCTGTGGTGCTTATGCCGTACTGCGGACGAGCGTCGTCTTCGGCGCCTTCGGCCAAATGGATATGAAATCCCTTTCTCATACGCCGGCCTAAATCGGCCGCGGCCGTCAGGGTTTTATCAGATAAGGTGAAAGCGGCATGCAGGCCAATCATTCCCCGATACAGACTTGTACTCTTTTCTGTTTTTAAAATATAGCGTTCATTTTCCGCCAAACCGGCCTTTGCTTTTTCCGCCCCGTCCCGGTCGCTCACTTCATAACAGAGGATGCCGCGCAGGCCAACCATTTCCAGCGCATCCTGAATGCGGTCTAAGCTGCCGTCGATAGCATTGGGGCTGGCGTGATGGTCTATAACAGATGTGACCCCGCTTTTTATGGCGCTGATGGCCGGAACCAGGGCGCTGTAAAAAACGCTTTCGGCGTCCAATGCTTTATCTAATTTCCACCACAGTTGTTCCAGAATTTCTTTGAATCCCCGCGGCGCTTTTTGCAGCGCCAGTCCCCGTGCAAAGGTGCCATAGAAATGCATATGGGGATTAATCCAGCCCGGCATCAGCAGTTTGCCCTGCCCGTCCAGTTTTTTAAATCCGCTGTATTTTACACGTAATTCAGCAGCCGAACCGGATTCAAGAATTAATCCGTTCTCAATGGCCACAGACTGTCCGGGAAGAATTTCCGTTTCGGAAGTATTGGTAAATAACAAAACGTTTTCAATTAAAAGATTCATCTGTAAAATCCATTCATAACCATATCACACACGAAACAATCCTTTTTATATATTTTGATTGAAGAATTTCTTCGCCTTGCCGGATGCAATTTTTCTGCCTTTTGCAGAAAATAAAGTTTTCATTTTTCTTTAGGGAAAGGTAATCAAAGATACGTAATTAGAAAAGAGCTGGAAAAATTATTTATGGAAATTTTCAGTCTCTCCATTACCTTAACCCGAACTGCTGGTTCGGGATAGTAACAACAGTCCGGCGGATAGCGTTATGCCTTAAACCGGTTCTTATCGATACCGTGTTTTTTGAGGCGGTATTGCAGGGTTTTATAGCTGATGCCCAGTTCTTCGGCGGCCTGCTTAATAGAGCCGCGTGCGGTTTGCAGAGCCTTGACTATCATTTCCTTTTCCAGGCTGGGCAGGGTTTCAGGCGCGCCGGCCACAGCTGATTCTTTTTCGGGCAGCATTAAATCGTCCGCCGAAATTTCATTAGATTCACTGAGAATAACCGCCTTTTCGATGCTGTTTTCCAGTTCACGGACATTTCCCGGAAAGGGGTAGGTTTCCAGCACGCGCAATGCGGCAGCAGATAATTTTAAATTGCTTTTATGATAGTGGGTAGAATAGGATTTCAGAAAGTGTTCGCTAAGAAGCAGAATATCTTCCCGTCGTTCGCGCAGGGCCGGCAGGTGCAGATGAAACACATTCAGACGGTGAAATAAATCTTCGCGAAAAGTCTGGGCGGCCACCTTAGCCTTTAAATCTTCGTTGGTGGCGGCAATGATGCGCACATTTAATTCGGTGACCTGCTGCGCGCCGACACGCTGCACTTTACGTTCCTGTAAAACCCGCAGCAAACGGATTTGCAAATCCAGACGCATCGTCCCGATTTCATCCAGCAAAATCGTGCCGCCGTTGGCCTGTTCAAATTTACCCGCATAACTTTTTATTGCCCCGGTGAATGCCCCCTTTTCGTGCCCGAATAATTCGCTTTCGATGAGGGTTTCCGGAATGGCCCCGCAGTTCACGGCCACAAATGGTTTGTCGGCACGGTGACCGCTGTAGTGAATAGCCCGGGCCGCCAGTTCCTTGCCGGTGCCGCTTTCGCCGCTTATCAGCACCGTGGCGTCGATATCCTTAATGCGTTCAATCAGCTTGTACACCCGCTGCATTGCCGGACTTCCGCCGATGAGTTGCTCGTAACGGAAGCGGGATGAGATTTCATTTTTCAGCCGTTCGTTTTCCGTTACCAGAGCCGCTTTTTCCGCCGCGCGCCGGGTAAGCCGCAGCAGGTCTTCCTTTTTGAAAGGCTTGGTCAGGTAATCATAAGCGCCCTGTTTGATGGCCTGTACCGCATCGGGAATCGTTCCGAAGGCGGTCATAATAATCACCTGCGTACGGGGAAAGTTCTCACGGGCAAAATACAGCACATCCATCCCGGTTTTACCGGGCATCTTGTAATCGGTCAGCACAACCGCAAAATCGTCATTGCCCAGGGCGTCCATCCCGGCCTGACCGTTGTCCGCGGTTTGCACCTGGTATCCGGCGTCGCTTAAAATATCTCTCAAAATTTCCCGTTGACTCTTTTCGTCATCGATTATTAGAACATTCATTTTGCCGCCCAGCGGATGATGATAGTTGTACCCTGTCCTTCGGCGCTTTTTATCTGTAAATCCGCGTTGTGTTCGCGGATAATTTTATAAGCGGTGGGCAGCCCCAATCCGCTGCCGTTTTGTTTGGTGGTGTAAAACAAGTCAAACACGTGTTCCAGCTCTTTTTGCGGAATACCATTTCCACTGTCGGAAATGCGAATTTCCTGCTTTTTCCGGTCGGTTTGCACGGTAAGAGTCCCACCGTTTGGCATTGCCTGCAGCGCGTTCACCAAAATATTTACCAGCGCCGTTTTCATCCGTTCTTCATCCGCATCAATTTTAAAGCCTTTTGCAAATTCTTTTTGCAGATGGATTTCGCTTGCCGTTATTTCCCGCTCATAAAGCAGCAACACCTGTTCGAGCAAGCGATTCACATCCAGTTGCTTCTTCTTTAAATCTTCGCTGCGCAGATAATTTAAAAAATTATTTACGATTTTATCGAGACGCTGAATTTCCATCTGCACCGTTTGGATGTATTTTACCGCCGCGGCGCTATCCTGCGGAATATATTTATCGTTTAGATGGGTAATGGTCAGATGGATAGCATTTAACGGATTTTTGATTTCGTGGGCCACCCCGGCCGCCAACTGGCCCAGCGAAGCCAGGCGTTCCTTGCGCTGCAAAAGTTTTTCCTTTTGGCGATTTTTCTGCAGTTCGCCCACCATCGTGTTGAACGAACGGGTCAGACTGCCGATTTCATCCGTACCGCCATTTTGCACGGTAACATTTAAATCGCCGTTTACCACATCCTCAAAAGAATTTTTTAGCTGCTCGATGGGTTTCAAAAATCGGCGGGTTATATAAATGATGAGGACAAGCGACAAGGCAAAAATCAGCAGTGTAATAAACAGATTTTTCCGGTAAATTGCCTTTAAAGTTTCTTTTACAGATGAAGTGCTGTACTTGTATTTAAACAGACGCGGCGCATCGGGAACGGAAAAGTCCGGTACGTTGATGGATAAAATTTTACTTTCTCTGTTATCGTCAAAATCGAAAGAATACTTTGTAAAAACCGAATCCTTCCCTGCGGAAAACTGCGGCAGATGAATTTCCACTTCTTCCACACTATCATCGGTATCGGATTTACTGTTCCATTTAATAATGCGTGTAAAATCCGTATCATTCTTAAAGGTTTTTATTTTTGTAAGTCGTTTTATTAATTCCCTTTGTTTCTTTTTAAGTTTAGGCAAACGCGTACTTTCCAGTACAACGCGAATGGAATCCATTTTTTGCTTTTGGAATTCTTTTATCAGAATTTTATTGGTTGTGGAATTAATGGATTCCGATAGATTCGATAACTCGGCTAACATATCCTGCTGGGTTTGATTCATAAAATAGAATTGAAGGGCCAGAATCACGGCCATCAGAACTGAAAACAGAACGATGAATTTTGTGCGGATACTGTTTTTTATATTTGGCATATTTGTTTTTCTATGATAAGTCATTCTGTCCCGATAATCAGAAAGAATCCCGGATTCATTATTTCCATCTGGATTCCCAATCAAGTCCGCCGGATAGCAAATCCGCTTACTAGCGTGATTGGAAATGACAGAAACAATCCCCCCTGCAAAGGGGGGACTGAGGGGGGTATTTTTACTTAACTAAAAATATATGTAACAGCTTCTAAACTTTGAAAGTGTAGAAGCGTTTCAACGCTTAAATCACATAAATCCTGATATTAATATCTTTAAGCAATTTGCCTTTTTTCTTCAACAGTTTCATTTTTTTACCGTGTAATTTTTCTTTGATTATTTCCAGATTCTCGTGGTCCCCGTCCGCATCGGAATGCCACAAGAAACCGTTGCGCTGACCTTTCCGGAACATCTTTTCTTTTTTGGCCAATTCCACTTTTACGCTTTTACTTTTCCCTTTACGTACATAGTGCACGGTCACTTTTTCACCCGGATTGTAGAAATTAAGCGTACGCACCAGGTCCGAAAAGTCTTCGATATTCCGTTCATTTATTTTTGTAATTACGTCACCCGCCTTCAGGCCCGCTCTTTGGGCCGGGGCGTCGTCGGTGACCGCTTCAATCAGCACGCCGTTTTTTACTTCAAAATAATCCAGCATCTGTTCGCTGATATTTTTAGCTTCCACACCGAGAAATCCGCCTTTATTGTTTTCCCCGAACTGTTTAATGAACTTCAGCTTGCGCGGAAGCTTGTCCAGGGCATCCATTGCCACATTAATATCATCGTCATCAATATCCACTGTGATATTCCGATGTTCGGACTTTTCTACTTTTTTCAGATTAGCCGTAAAGGTTTTGGTTTTCCCGTCCCGGTTCACCATAATTTTGACCGTCTTCGGTGTTTCCATTTCATCCACCCGGTCACTAAGCTGTTTTGCGTCTTTTACGGTTTTCCCATCGAATTTGATGATAATGTCTTTTTCGTCCAGACCAATGCGTTCCGCTTCGCTGTCCTCAAACACATCCACAATTTCGGCGCCGCCATCCAGTTTTAAATCCTTAACTGTTTCTTCACCGGGGTCGGAAATAGCCACACCCAGGGCAAAATGGTCTCCGGCCGAAACTTTAATAATTTTGGTCTGCGCATCGGTTGCAAATAAGACCGACACGGAAATCATAAAACTAAATAGGGTTAAAAAATGTCTCATAAAATACTCCTTTAGTAAATGGTTTACGTTATGTCACCGCTTATTATACAAGGGTCGTGCCAAACAGAATAATTTAATCACCATTGCTTTAACGCCTTGTCGCACAGGGATTCATACGATTCGCTTTAATAAAAGTTCGGAAATATTTAATCTTTTTACCGCATTTGGGGTATGCGTACTCGATTTGGGGTAAAACGTTAACCAGATTTTGATTTTTGAAGGGCGGATTTTAACTAAACCATCAGGCTGAAAGACCACAAATAAAATTCGTTTAAAATACAAATCACAATTACCAAACTACAAATAAGCACCAATTCCGAATTTCCAAAACCACAAACTATCGTGCTTCACTAAATATGTCGGACTAACTTTGGGATTTCTTTTCCGGATTTTGAAACATCTTTGTTTATTTGGGATTTGTTGTCGGGAATTTTTTCACACTAAAAATCTTGAATGAAAGTTCAACGGTTCAAAATAGTGTGCTGAAACAATAAAAGTTATCTAAAAGGGTTGTACCGTTGCAGTAAAAAACAGATACTAAAATTTCCCCTCATATTTCTATAAACTGAACACAGAAGAGGGGAAACGTTGATGCGGCTTTTCATTTTTTGGAGAAAGTGGTTTGTAAAAATCGATTCTCCTCCGGCATATTATTTACGGGCGTATTTTGCAGACCGTGTTTTACCTGATTTTTGTTTTCGATTGGCGAAAAACTCCTGCTTTCTGCGCTGCTTTTCTTTTTCCCATTCCTTCTTTTCAATATCGGTCATCGGTTTATCGGTTTGTGGAAATGGATTTTCGTTAACAGGTTTTATCTTTTGGTTAATCAATTTTTCAATATCTTTTACATATCCATTTTCTTCCGGTTCACAGATAGAGATAGCAATTCCCTCTTCCCCTGCTCTGCCGGAGCGGCCAATACGGTGCACGTAGGTTTCAGCAGTATTCGGAATATCGTAGTTAATCACATATTTCAGTTTATCAATATCAATTCCTCTGGCCGCGATATCGGTCGCCGCCAGCACCCTGATTTCCCGGGCTTTAAATTGTGCCAGTGCCCGTTGTCTGGAATTTTGGGCTTTATCGCCGTGAATTGCTGCTGATTTTATCTTTTTTCTTTTAAGATTATGAACGATTCTGTCGGCGCCGTGTTTTGTTCTTGAGAATAACAATACCTGATCAATATTGCGATCCTTAAGAATATGCAGAAGTAAGTCTTTTTTATTTGTTCTATTCGTGTAATACAGATATTGCTGTATTGTTTCGGCCGTGGATGACACGGGACTGACTTCCACTTTCACGGGATTATTTAAAATCTTTTTCGAAAGCTCCACAATATTTTTGGGCATCGTTGCTGAAAAAAACAAGGACTGCCGTTTCGATGGTAACTTGGCGATTATTTTTCGAATATCGTGAATGAAACCCATATCCAGCATCCGATCCGCTTCATCCAGTACAAAATATTCGACGTCCTGCAATCGAATAAATCCCTGCTCCATCAGATCAAGAAGTCTTCCCGGTGTTGCCACGAGCACATCAACCCCTTTGCGCAGGGCTGTCGTCTGGGCATTTTGATTCACGCCGCCAAACACAACGGTATTTTTTATTCCCGTATATTTCCCATACACCGTAAAACTTTCTGCTATCTGAATGGCCAGTTCACGCGTTGGAGTGATGACAAGCGCATTAATCTTACGCGGACGGTTATTCTGCTGCCGGTCAAGATGAAGATGCTGTAAAATGGGAATGGCAAAGGCCGCTGTTTTTCCGGTACCGGTTTGCGCGGAACCTAACACATCTTTTCGTTCCAGAATAAGCGGAATCGCCTTTTCCTGAATAGAGGTAGGTTCGGTATATTTTTGTTCTTTCAGAGCTTTTAAAACAGGCTCAATAATTTTAAGATCTTTAAATTGCTTTGTTTTCATTTTATTCCTATTTAAATATTAAGGATAAACTTCGTGGAGTGAGATAAAAAAGGTTTAAAGGAAGGTATTCAAAAAATACTAAACTAAAAGTCTATATATCCGGTCCGACATTATTTCTGTTAAAACTTATTTCAGAATTTGTTTATCCGCCTGCAGGTACTATTTACCCAAATTGATTAGCCGCAACTTAGGGATTATGTTACCAAAACACAATTTTATATATTTTCACTCTTTATTACTATTTTTTTAAAATACTCTTTGCAACCGCTTCTGCCGTTTCAATACCGTCTACCGCCGAAGATAAGATACCACCGGCATATCCGGCGCCTTCACCGCAGGGATACAATCCATGCATATTTACACTCTGATAATCTTTCCCGCGTGTAATTCGAACCGGTGCAGAAGTGCGGGTTTCAACTCCGGTCAGCACCGCATCATTCAGCAGAAAGCCCTTAATCTTTTTATCAAAAGCAGGCAGCGCTTCGCGGATCGCTTCAATCGCATAAGCCGGCAGACTCGTACTCAAATCCCCCGGCTTCACACCGGGTTTGTAGGATGGTATAACGGAACCAAATTCTGCAGAAGGTCGCTTAGCAAGAAAATCAATGAGAAGCTGACCGGGTGCCTGATAATCGGATCCGCCCAGCTTAAATGCCCGTTTTTCCAACTGACGCTGAAAGGCAATCCCGCCAAGCGGTCCGGCCGGATAATCCTCCGGGGTTACCCCGACGACCACGGCGCTGTTGGCATTCCGTTCGTTCCTGGAATACTGGCTCATACCATTGGTAACCACACCGCCGTCCTCAGAAGCGGCAGCCACGACGGTACCACCGGGACACATACAAAAAGTGTAAACCGAACGTCCGTTTTTACAGTGATGGACCAGTTTATAATCCGCGGAACCCAACAGCGGATGCCCGGCTTCTTTACCAAAGCGGCATTGATCGATATGAGATTGCGGATGTTCGATTCGAAAGCCGATTGAAAATGGTTTCGGTTCGATGTAAACGCCGCGGGAATGCAGCATTTCGAAGGTATCGCGAGCGCTATGTCCAGTCGCCAGGATAACATAATTACTCAGAACCTCATCACCACCGGTCAGACGGACACCGCGTATTTTATTACCTTTTTGTAAAATATCTACTACTTTAGTATCGCAGCGAATTTCACCGCCCAATGATTCAATTTCAGCCCGCAGGTTTTCCACTACTTTTACAAGACGAAAGGTTCCGATATGCGGTTTACTTAAATAAAGGATCTCTTCGGGAGCCCCGGCTTTCACTAATTCTTCCAGTATTTTCCGGCCGCGATGACCGCGGTCCTTAATTTGTGTATGCAGTTTCCCGTCGGAAAAAGTACCGGCCCCGCCTTCTCCGAACTGCACATTGGATTCCGGATTCAATTTGCCACTGCGCCAAAATTCAAATGTATCCACGGTGCGTTCGCGTACTTTCTTCCCCCGTTCCAAAATAATCGGGCGGAATCCCGCCTGCGCCAGAAGCAAACCCGCAAAGAGTCCGGCCGGCCCGGCGCCGATGATAAGCGGCCGTTCCGAAACATCCCCTCTCGCCTGAACCGGGAAATGATATGCATCATCTGCTAAACGACGGATATGCGGATCCTTCTGGAAATCCCGGGCAAATTTATCATCGTTCGTGGTTTCGACATTAAGCGAATACGTAATAAAAATATGATTTCTTTTACGGGCGTCAATACTGCGTTTGAAAACCGAAAAGCGAATCAATTCATCTAATGAAATTTTTAGCTTTTTAAGAATTTTTAATTTTATATCGTTATCATTATGCTCGAGGGGAAGTTTTATTTCGGTTATGCGCAGCATTGTGGTTCCTTATTCAAATTATAGTTTTAATCAGGGAGAATGTACGGAATGGTGGTAAAATAAAAAAGGGCAGACCGTATTGGCCTGCCCTTTTATTGATTGCGGGGCTTATTTAACTTTGATTTCAATCTGTTTCGGTTTAGCCTCTTCCGCTTTCGGAACCGAGATATGAAGGATGCCGTCTTTATAATCGGCTTCAATTTTATCCCGGTTTACAGTTCCCGGCAATTCAAAAGCACGGTGGAATTTACCATAGCTGCGTTCAATGCGGTGATAGTTCTTTTCTTCCACTTTGTTCTCCGCTTTCTTTTCGCCGCTGATGCTCAGCACGTTGTTTTCCAGCGTGATATTGATATCTTTCTTCTGCATTCCCGGAAGCTCCGCGCTGATTTTATAAGCATCTTCGGTTTCTTCCAGATTTACCGCCGGTACCACGTTTAATGTACTCTCGGGCCAAATGCCTTTATCT
This sequence comes from Calditrichaceae bacterium, assembly GCA_024763405.1. Lineage (GTDB taxonomy): Bacteria > Calditrichota > Calditrichia > Calditrichales > Calditrichaceae > JANTFQ01. The sequence continues at coordinate 4,200 of JANTFQ010000028.1, read as the reverse complement.
AATCCGAAGAATTCATCGAACAACTGATCCATATTGGAACGTAAACCGAAAATACTGCGAGTTGGGTTATATTTTACGAGTGTCATAATGCACCTCCTGTTTTTAAGTTGATTGGTTGCGTTTCGCCCCCACTAATAACAAACAGGATGCCAAAAATTTTGAATCATTAGTAATTAATTGTTTTATTTAGATTTATAAAAATAATAGGGAATTTAGAGAATTAATATTGAATTTTGAAAGCAGAACATATGGCGCACTCGTTAGCCATATTGTCGCAATTTTGCTTTTATTCTGTCATTGGATTAAAATATAAAAAAATTTTCTCTGCAATATTCAGCGGTAATTTTCCGGTTTTTTGTAATTCATCCACCGTACAGCTTTTTATTTTCTGTACCGAACCAAATATTTTTAAAAGTTGGACACGGCGTTTAGGCCCAACTCCTGATATGCTGTCCAATTCGGATTTAAGGGTGCGCTTCTTCCGTCGTTCTCGATGAAAAGTGATGGCGAAACGGTGTGCTTCATCCCGAATCTGCTGTAAAAGTTTTATCGATGCTGACGTTTTAGGAATCATCTGGGCATCCGAAAAACCGGGAAGAAAAACTTCTTCCATTCGTTTTGCCAAACCGATTACCGGCTGCTTTGGTAAACCCAACTCATTAAGAATTTGTTTGGCGCTGGATAACTGGCCTTTCCCACCGTCCACAACAATTAAATCCGGCAGAGATTTCCCTTCGCGCAGAAGCCTGCTGTAGCGACGCTTAATAACTTCACGCATCATCGCAAAATCGTCGGGTGTTTCTTTTATCTGAATTTTATATTTCCTGTATTCGGATTTTTTGGGTTTTCCATCAAAAAAGGAAACCATCGAGGCAACCGGGTCTGTTCCCTGGATATTCGAAATATCGAAACACTCCATCCGTCTTGGTTTTACTGCCAGTTTTAAATCGCGCTGCAAAGCCTGAACCGAATGCGGCACATAGTTTTGGGCTTTGAGTTTCTGAAGTTTTAGCTCCTTCAGCAGATAGCGGGCATTTGTCTGGGTCATCGAAACCAGCTTTTTCTTTTCCCCGATTTTGGGAACAAAGAGTGTGACCTTTTTGTGAGCCCGATCGCCCAGCCAGGTTTCGACCGAGGTCTGCTGTTCAATATTCTCCTGCAACATTATTTCCCGGGGGATATCATCCGTCTGAAAATAATAGCGCTGAAGGAACGTTTCCAGAATTTCAGAGGTCTCTTTCCATTCTACACCATTCATGTAGTAATGCATCCGTCCGGTTATTTTACCATCCCGGATGCGGAATACCACCGCACAGGCGTCGCTATCTTCCTTAACGACCGAAATCAAATCCCTGTCTTTAAAATCTTTCTGAACTATTTTTTGTGTGTTACGGTAATTTTCCAGTGCCGAAAGCCGGTCCCGTACACGCGCAGCCTCTTCATAATTCATTTCCTGTGCTCGCTGCTGCATCTCTGCTTTTAATTCACCAACCAATTCTTCTGTTTTTCCAGTTAAGAAACGGCCCACTTTTTTTATCATCGCGGCGTATTCTTCTTTACTTTGCAATCCCTGGCAAGGTCCTTTACATTTTTTGATATAATAATCCAGGCATAAATCAACTTTGCGTTTTTCAATCATTTCGGAGGTGAATTTAAATTTACAGGATCGAACCGGAAAGACAGAACGCAGCGTCTTTAACGCGTAACGCATATTTTTAACATCCGTGTAGGGACCAAAATATTGTGATCCGTCCCGAACACGCTTTCGAGTTACAAAAATTTGCGGAAAATCTTCATTGGTAATACGAATATAGGGATAGGTTTTATCGTCTTTCAGACTGATATTATATCGGGGCTGATGTTTTTTAATCAGATTGTTTTCCAGAATCAGCGCTTCCACTTCAGAATCCGTTACAATCCATTCCAGTTCCACCACTTTTTTTATAAGCGCTTCTAATTTGGGATGCGCCGGACGGGATGCCTGAAAATAGGAGCGAACGCGGTGCCGCAGTACGCTGGCTTTACCAACATAGAGGATGATACCTTTTTTATCTTTAAAAAGATAACATCCCGGCTTTAACGGAATATTTTTTATAGTCTCTTTTATTTCTACAGTTGTTTGCATATGGTTTAAATGTAGGGATTTTTTTTCATTTAAAAAAGGCCAGATCGAGAATGAAATATTTTCAAATTAAATAAAAAATGTTTATTTTATTGGATTCGATTTATACACCTTCTTTCAGATCAGGAAGTTTTAGGGTAGTCTATGCAGATTAGATTTAAGGAATTTTTTTTCCTTTCAAATTTATTAAGCTTCAGCCGTGTGATTCTTGTAATCCCAATGGCATTTTTAATTGCAGCGAATACAGATACAGGTAATATTGTCCTGCTTATTCTTGCCATTATTGCCGGCTCGACAGATATATTGGATGGCTATATAAGCCGTAAACGGCATCAGGTAACAGAGTTAGGGATTATTCTTGACCCCATTTGCGATAAAATTGCGATGGCAGTTATTTTTACCTCACTTATTCTGTACAGATCGTTCCCTCTACCTTTGATTGTTTTCTTTTTATATCGGGATCTACTCATTATCATTTCCGGTTCGGCCCTAATACGGGTTACTCAAAAGCCCATGATGGCCAATGTTTGGGGCAAAGCAAATACATTAATTTTTGGTTTAATTGCTCTGGATTTTTTAATATTAGTTAAAAATCCCTATACAAATATTTTGATTGGTCTTGGCTATTTATCACTGCTCATCTCTTCCATTTCTTATGGAGTAACCGGTCTGCGTTTGATTACAAAAAACAAGCTTATCCGCTTTTCCGTCTGGCTTGCCATCATTATCCCCGCATTGCTTATCTATTATTTCCTAAGTGATTTTAATTTTTTCTTATGATGAAAGTAAACGCATGCAAATAATTGCGCACAGAGGAGACCATACAGATGTTCCGGAGAATACAATCGAGGCCGGTCGGCGCGCGCTTGAACATGGCGCTACCGCATTGGAAGCGGATATCCGAATGTGCGCTTCGGGTGAATTACTTTTATTTCACGATAAATCTCTTTTACATCATTTTGGCGAAAAGAAACTTATTAGTTTTACATCTTATAATGAACTGAAGCATTATAAATACAAACAAAATGGCTTTGGCCGTACTATCGGAATTCAGACATTAGAAGCGTATCTGGAAGAGTTTAAAGGTACTGTGCCCCTTATTTTAGATATTAAATCTTATTATGCAAATAATCTAAAACTTGTGCGCGCTTTAATTAAAACCATAAATGATTTTAACGTAATTCCGCAAATTTGGGTTTCTGCATTTGACCCTAGTACCCTGGCCATTTTTAAATTACTACAACCGGAAATACGCACAGGATTTTTGTTCCGGCATTTCCCGAGAGCCTGCCAGTATATCGATATCTTTTTAAAATCAGATGCCTGGCACCCCCATCACAGTGTTATTTCAGATACATTTATTGCACAGGCAAAGAAGAGAAATAAACAATTATTTGTCTGGACTGTAAACAGAATGGAAGATTACAATCGTTTGGCAAAATATAGTTTAGATGGCATTATAACTGATACATTATTTCGTAAAGAATTTACCGGGAAATTATAGCCCTATTTTATTCTGCGCCCCGTGGCATTACGGTGTACTTTCCCCAATTCCGTTACCCCTTTCAAATCATCCTGATTCAACACCGGACCTTCCACACATAACCGAACCCCGGAATCATCCAGCACGCACTGCCCGCAAATACCGATGCCGCATTTCATATAGCGTTCCATACAAAATTCATAGGGAATGCTCAGCGGGTCAATCAACTCTTTTACTTTTACAAACATAATTTCCGGACCTGCAGCGTAGATGTGCTCGATTTTTTCATCCTGAATAATTTGCAGTAAATGTTCCGTGACCAGCCCTTTTTCACCAAAGGAACCATCGTCCGTATAAAAATAGCAGGTGGAAATTTCCTGAAAATGGGATTTAAAGATGAGCTCGTGTTCCGTAGCCGCGCCTAAAAGAGAAACAAAACGCATCCCCAAATCGTTCAATTCCTGCGCCAACCGCCTCAGCGGGGCGATACCAATGCCGCCGCCAATGAGCAGGCTGTTTTCTTTTAAAGAGAAACCGTGACCAAACGGGCCGCGCAAACCGAGCCGTTCCCCTACCTTTTTTTTCATCAATTCCT
>JANTFQ010000027.1 GCA_024763405.1 Calditrichaceae bacterium | reverse complement strand
TGCAGATGCGCTATTATAATGCGGACGGTTCCGAAGGGAATATGTGCGGAAATGGGCTGCGGGCTGCCGTACTATATTCGTATATTCAAGGGCTCATTCCCCGTGGAGAACTTGTACGGCTTAAAGCGGAAGACGGAGAGCACTTAGCAAAAATTGAGAATCCGGATAATATTTCGGTAGAGATTATCGATGATTCGGATTCGTTTTTTATTCCCAATTTACAGGAGAAGCTGCCTGAAAATTTAACGGTATTGGGTTTTTTTAACACCGGTGTGCCGCATATCGTGTTAAAAGTTTTGGGTGACTTGCAAAAAGTCGACGTGAACGGAATTGGAAAAAAGATCCGTTTTGATTCAACTTTTGCGCCGGATGGGACGAATGTAAATTTTATTACCGTTTCAGATACAAATTTTATTCGAATTCGTACCTACGAGCGGGGGGTGGAAGAAGAAACCCTCGCCTGTGGGACAGGTGCGGTGGCTGCCTTTTTGGCGGCGGCTTCTGAAAATAATGAACCTGTAACTGTTCAATCGAGGGGTGGGCAGTTAACAATTTTTCGAAAAGAAAAACACTTGTTTCTGAATGGGAGCGCCCGCATTACCTTTGTGGGACAAACAGTTTTGGAAGGCGGAAACAATTCAATATAATACGGCATCAGGAGGAAGTATGAAAAGAGCATTTGTTTTATTTATCGTAATCCTGTTAGCAAGTTCATGTGCCTGGTTTAAAACAGAACCGAAGCCGGAACCCGTTGCACCCCCGACAAAAGATTTAAAAGCCGAGCGTGATCGGGAATTGGCTGAAGCGGAAGATTTTGTCGGTAGTGGTATTGCCTATTATCAAAAAGGGAATGACACGCTGGCCGTTCAATTTTGGGATAAGGCCCTGGCGATCATTCCGAATGACGCCGAAGTGCATAATTTTAAAGGTATGGCCCTGCATCGAATGGGGCAGATAAAAGAGGCTCTGCATGAATTTGAAGCGGCGCTGAATATTAATCCGGCTTATCCCCAGGCCTATAATAACGCCGGTTATATGTGGTTTATGCTTAATAATTACGACCGGGCTGAAGCGGCTTACGAGCAGGCTTTAAAATACAAACCGGATTATCCGGAGGCTCTGGATAATAAAAAACTATTAGACGGCGTTATCGCCGGAAATCTGGCCAGGCAGGTCTTCGAACTCAGTGAATCGGCTTCTAAAAAAACCGATTACGAGGATCAGATTGTTGAATATCAAAAAGTTCTTAAGTTAGATTCCACCTATGCCAAAGCCCATAATAATATCGCAGTGGCCTATTTTTACAGTGGTAAAGAGGACTCGGCTTTGTATCATCTGGAACAAGCTATTCGCTATCAAAAGAATTATCCGGAAGCGATAAACAATCTCGGCTATTTGTACAAGGTGGCAGGGAATTACGAAATTGCGATTAAATTATTTTTAAAGGCGCTTACGCTTAAACCACGTTATGCAGGCGCCTTAAACAATCTGGCCGAAACGTATTATCTGAATAATGAACTGAAGAATGCCCACCGCACTTTAAATACGGTTTTGGATTTATATCCCGGGAATAAGGTGGCCAAAAGGTGGCTGCTAAAAGTGGAAACGAAAGAAGCAGAATAGGAGACAGGATGTACATAGTGCTCATGGCCGGAGGCGTTGGCTCCCGGTTTTGGCCCAGAAGCAGGAAAGAACTGCCGAAGCAGATGCTGAATCTGCTGGGTGATAAATCAATGTTGCAAATGACCTATGAACGCATTAAACCGTTAGTAGACCCTGAACATATTTTAGTGATTACAAATACTGAATTAAGTGCGTTGGCGGCGGAACAGTTGCCGGACTTGCCCGCTCAAAATATTATAGCCGAGCCCTTCGGAAGAAATACAGCGCCCTGTATCGGCTTGGCGGCGGCAATCATCCAGAGCCGGGCAGACGAAGATGAGGTAATGGTTACCTTGCCTGCTGATCATTTGATTGTTGACGATGAAAAATTCCGCCAGACCATCAAAGCGGCCTGCGCGTATGCCAGCCAAAAGGAATGTCTGGTAACCCTCGGGGTAAAACCGGGATATCCCGAAACCGGTTATGGTTATATTCAGCGCGGGGATGAAATCTCGGTAACAAGCGGATTGCCTGTGTTTAAGGTGAAAACCTTTGCCGAAAAACCAAATCTGGAAACGGCAAAGCGTTTTATTAAAAGTGGTGATTTCCTTTGGAATAGTGGAATGTTCATCTGGTCCGTTGATATGATCATGCAGGAATTTACCACCCATGAACCCGAAATGGCCGAAGGTTTTAAGCAGATTCGTAAGGCCGCCGGAACAACTTCTATGGCGGATGTTATTTTTAACGTCTATTCGAAACTACGCTCCATATCTATCGACTATGCTATCATGGAAACAGCGGAGCATGTGTGTATTATTGAGGCGGATTTTATCTGGAATGATTTAGGGTCCTGGGAAGCCGCCTATAATATTGCCGAAAAGGATGAACAGGGAAACGCTGTACAGGCGCAGTTTTTTCAGGCATTTGATTCCCAAAATAATTATATTTATACACCTAAAAAAGTGGTGGCGATGGTAGGTGTGGATAATCTGGTGGTTGTCGAAACGGAGGACGCTTTACTAATTTGTAAAAAAGAGCAGTCGCAAAAAGTAAAAGAAGTGGTCGACGCCTTACGCCGAAAGAAAATGGATCATATTATATAGAATAGAATGATGGATAAAGAACAATTGTTGCAGCAGTTATTAGAACTCATCGAGGAACTTTCCGTTACAGTTAAATATGACCGTGGAAATTTTAAAGGGGGGCTTATCCGCTATCATGAGGACAATATTTATTATATTAACCGTAAAGCAGATATGGATACAAAACTGCAAACAATTGTCAACGAGTTAAAACAAATGCGCATACCGGAGAAACTCGTTTCCCCGGAATTGCGTCTGGCGTTTCCCGAGCTGCTGGAATCACAGACGGAAAATATATAATTGTGGAAATAAGGTATAAAACAAAAGATGCTGGTGCCAAAACCAGGAAATATCAGCATTGGGTTTGATTTACTGAAAGGAGTTATCGGTGGACTTTAAAGGCAGAGGTGCAGAACGTATTAAATCAGATAATCTCGCCGCTTTCATTCTGTACGACAAGGACGGGAAAATAGTAAATCAGGGAATGGCTAAAACCATGGATATCAGCCGAACCGGTGCCGCCATAGAATTCCATATGCCCCTCGAAGAAGGGTATAAAATCGAATTAACGCTGGGCATGGGTGATGAGGTTGTAAAAATAACCGGAACGATTAAAAATACAGCGGTTATTGACGAGCGGAATTTCCATATAGGTATTGAATTTGATTTTTTAACCGAGGAAGATATAAATCGAATTGGTATGTTGTATCCCTCAATTATTAAATAGAAATTTTTTAAAAAAAGAGAAGTGTTTTAGTAGCGCAAGCGGTATGTATACCCAGGCAGAGTTAGTAGGTTGATTCGCCCTCTTTGAATTTTTAGATGAATTTTATCTCTGATTCCAGGTTTATCAACACAAAAAGTATCTGGAATGTGTGCCTTTAATTCACTTCAAGCGTAAGTAATAATTTTTCATGTTGCATTTTTTACCCAAACGATTTTTTTACATTCTTCTTAATTTAATTTTGTTATCCCAATCTTTTTGAATTATATTTCTGTCCAATTCCTGTATCAATAACAAAAGCCATAGTATAAAAATGTTTTCTTAGCAATGTTGTCGTCGGAGAAATGATGTGAATTGCGATATGAATCACATTTTATTTACAGATTATGATTATTTTATTATTGAAAGTAAACCCAATAAAAATCCAAAGTAAATATACTAATCACTAATATTAGACCTTGAGGAGGACTGATGAGAAGAATTTTTACTATGTTTATTGTTTTAATGCTTACGGCGGCTACTGTATTGATGGCCAATGGAAGAAACGGCCGGGAGCTCCGTGTCCCCGGGCAGCAAAAAGTGATATCAAAAAGAATGATTCAGCCTAAAGCTGAAGGATTCTTTAGGACAACCCCGCCGGAAAATCCTGTTCCGAGTGGCCCCAGAGACTTTGTACCTACTCTGGATAGAACAACGACCTTTAATTATTATCATATGCAAGTTGACTCTTCCCGAAATGGTTACGGCTGGTTAGATGCATCCATTCGAACCATGGCCCGTTATAATGATGTGGATACCTGGGGAAGCTCAAGCGTTGAAGATTATCTGTTGTTAGGATATCGTCAGTTTTTGGCCAGTGATGAGAACACCGGTATCATTGGTACAATTCAGATTGACCTGAGTAGTGGCTTGGAGAATAGTAATCCTGCAATTTTTGAAAATATAAATGGAGATCTTAATAGTTCTTATGCTGGCTCCGGTGGACGTTATCCTTCAGTATGTGTTACGGATTATCCCATTGTTGTTTGGAATCAATATATGAATACTGCCAGTACTCTGGCTGATCCACCTGAATCGCATCCTTATAATTCTGCAAATATTGATGGTTATAATGCTCAGGGTACTTGGGAACTTCCTGTTCAGCTGGATGATGGATATACTGATCCCAATAATGGCTCTGCTGCACCAGATGTCAATCGGTTGTGGCAACAGTCAACGACGGCAGCTCAGCCAAATGTAAGTACCGAGAATTATTATCTTATTTCGGTTATGGATACCTGGATGTCGGATGGTGAAAAATCTTTCTACCATGAAGATCATTGTAAAAACCTTATGAATGGCAATACAGATGACCCATCGTTTGAATGGACTGAAGCATGGCATCCATCTGATCCTCAAGTTGATAACTGGACTATGCTTAACAACGCTGTAGATATGAACAAAAGTGGTTTGGCGGCGGTTGTAGGCGCCGGAGAGCTGGAATATCATCCTTCTGATTCCGGGTGGTATTATGAAGAGATGAAAATCACCTATATGACTTCTAATGACTATGGCGCTACCTGGAGCAGTGTGGATACCGTTCACTTTGCCGATTTCTTCCCGCTATATGTGTATGCAGAAGACTCTTTAATTCTTTACTGGCAGGTTATCGGTCCCGATACGGTACTGACTTCCTATGAAGGTCCTACTTTCTCCGGTATGGAAAGTGATATCGATGTAATCGTCGGTGAAAATGACACGATTTATGTCGGCTTTCAGAAGTTATGGGGACGTCCCAGTGAAGATGGAAGCGGTTGGTACCCCAATGGTAATTATACCGGTTTTTATGTAGCCATGAGCGGCGACCACGGCGCCACATGGAGTATGTCGCCGATTGCCGCTAATGTTGGCTTTTATCAGGATGATGATGATCCGCCTAATTCGGAAATGACTATGACGTTCTTTGGTCCGGAAATTGATCTCGGTATGGATGAGAGTGGTAATTTATACGCCGGCTGGTTGGATCGTCCACGGCATAATCCACAGCAAGCTCCCGCCGGACGTTATGTTTCTATTAATGACGGCGGCAGCAAAGATTATGTGACCGATGTGTACGTTTCACGCAGCACCAACAATGGCGGTGATTGGAGCTGGCCGCTCAATGCTACCGAAACCCCGAGTATTGACGAATATGAATTCAAAATGGCAAAACAAGCTTCTTCAGCCGATAATGGTACTGTTTATTTTGGATACAATATTGCCGCAACGGATCGTCTGCTTGCCTCCGGTGAAAATTCCGGAACGATGCCGGATTTAAACAGAGATGCGTATGTGGATATGGTCAATTATGTTTGGGTCGGTTACGGAAATGATTTACGTGATGTATCTGGTGTTAGTGATGAAGTGGTGCATACTGCCAAATCTTTTGCACTGGAACAGAACTATCCGAACCCGTTTAACCCGGAAACACAAATTGAATTTACCGCGGCAAAATCAACCCATGCTTTGGTTGATGTCTATAGTCTGACCGGCGAAAAAGTTGCGACCGTTTTTGATGGACAGGCAAGAAGCGGGTTAAATAAAGTACGTTTTAACGGCTCTAACCTTGCAGCAGGCGTTTATTTTTATCGTCTGACAATGGCTGGGAAATCAGCCGTACGTAAGATGGTTCTTGTAAAGTAATTAAGGGAACCGGTAAGATAAAATAGAATAAATAAATGGCAGGCTGTTAGGGTCTGCCATTTGTTTATCTGAAAATGAAGTAAACAATTCCTATATTCCATAATCGATAATATTATTAATAATGCAACTGCAGACTTTTTTTAGGTTAACGCTTAGATATATAAAGTTTGTATAGCGACTAATTCAGACAAAACCAAAGGTTGAATTAAATGAAACGATTTCTCATTGCATTAATAATCCAGCTCTGTCTTGTTTCCATTGCCATTTCGGGAACGACAGGCAAACTAGCCGGTATAGTTATTGATGCGGTTACCAAAGAACCGATTGCCGGCGCTAATATTATTTTGGAAGGAACTATGAGAGGGGCCTCCACGGATGTAGACGGAGAATATTATATCATTAATATTCCGGCTGGGAGGTATACTGTTTCGGTGTCCTATGTGGGCTATCAGGGTATTAAGCACCCCAACGTCAATATTCTTATTGATCAAACGACAAAACTCAATTTTCAGTTATCGGAAGATATCTCTGAGGCTGAAACCATTGTTGTTACCGCAGAAAGTTTTAAGGTCCAGAAGGATGAGGTGACAAAAAAAATAACCATCCAGAGTGAGGATATTCAGGCCATGCCGGTACAGGATTTTTCGGAACTTGTTACCGCCCAGGCCGGAATTATTCAGATCGAAAGTAGCGTGCGTGGTATCAGCGGTTTTGAAGATCGTGGTATTGAAGAAATTCATGTACGCGGCGGACGCTCCGGTGAAATCGGTTACACTATCGATGGCATGTATATTACCAATCCGTTTTACGGACACAAATATTCATGGACTCAACTCAATGATTTTGCGTTGGAGCAGGTTGATATTAAAACGGGCGTTTTCGACGCCGAATACGGTGGCGCTATTTCCAGTATGATCAATATGATTACGCGCGATGGGGGGGATAAAATTCAAGGGAATATTCGTATCCAAACTTCAAACCCGGGCCGTATATTTAATCCGGCAACTTTTTTTAGTAAAGATAAAAGCGCTCCCTTTGATATAGGGCAAAGGCAGGATGTTCTGCGAGATAACCGTCTGATTTCCGGAGGTTTTGGCGGGCCTGTGCCGTTTACAAATAACCATTTAAAATTTATTGTAACGGGGCATAAACAGCGTTCGTCCTATGGGGTCTGGAAATTTGATAATCAAACATTTAATACGGCTGATCCCTATAATTTAGATAATGAATTTGTAAATCAGCTCGATACGATTGCCGGATGGCGTGCCATGGGTTTTCGTACCGGCTGGGACTTGTATTCAAAATTAAGCTGGCGTATAAATAATTCGATGAAACTGGACATATCGTCATGGAATTTAAAAACCGTTTTTAGAACGATGAACCTAGCTAATTTTGGATACCTGTACTATGAAGAAGGTCGTAATATTGATACACAGACCTCCGACCGCCAGGCCATCATGTTTAACCATCAGATTTCAAAGAATGTGTTTTATGACTTACGGTTTTCACGCTTTTATCAAAAAATGTTTATCGGTGTTACGGATAACGGTAAGGAAGACGGTCGTTATTTGAACCCTGATGAATACGTCGCACCGGAAGTTGATATTGATCATTTTGATTCCAATCCCTTTTGGTATGAATTTATTGTATCCGGTCATGATCGCTATTATCATCAGAATTATGCTGAAACATATGAAGGCTTTGCGAATATCCTGGCTCAGGCGACAAAACATCACCAGTTAAAAATAGGCGCTTCGTATCGGCAGCATACGATAATGATTGATGAAATTCAGCTTCCCTGGCTGCTAACGCCGTATAAAGAAAAATATAAAAAGCATCCCCAGGAGGCGGCCGCCTATATTCAGGATTTGATAGAATATGATTATATGACGATTCATCTTGGATTACGGCTTGATATGTTTAATTCTAATCATGAGTATTGGGACGACCCCTATGCGGTAGACAAAAAACTGGTAAAATCCCACTGGAAATATAATCTTAGTCCGCGTTTGGGTTTTTCTCATGTCATTACGGATAATGCAACCTTTACCTTTGGGTATGGAAAATTTACCCAGCTGCCAACCTACCGTAATCAATATATTAATGAAGAACGGGATATTAAAACCTATTCGCCGATCGTAGGCAATTCCGGTTTGAGTATGGAAGATATGACGGCCTATGAATTTGGTGTGAATATGGGCGTTGATGATAATACAATTGTCCAGGTGATTGGTTGGTCTAAAGAGTATTCAAATTTAACGTCAACGGAGCGGATTCCGCAGTTTCCGTATTCGTATACGACCTTTTTAAACACAGATTATGCAACGGCCCGGGGCATGGATATTGTTGTGCGCAGACAGGTGCCGGGAAAATATTCTGCAGTTCTGCAGTATACCTATTCACGCGCGACGGCGAACCGGCCCGATCCGTGGGAAGGCTATCGTTCAACGCAAACGACACGTACAATGCCCAAGAGGGAAATATTAATGGGCTACGACCGTTCGCATGATATTAGTTTAATCCTTTCGTACCAGATAAATAAAAAAGAAGGTCCTTCTGTTTTCGGATTCTTCCCGCTTGAACGAACACGGCTTAACTTAATGTCCATGGCGCTTAGCGGCTGGCCTTATACGCCTGTTATTGGAAATGTGGCCGGTGAAACCAACTCCGAGCGCGGTCCGTGGAACTTTACAACCAATTTCAATTTACGCCGCTATTTTAATGTATATGGTATAGATATGATTTTTGGTGTTATGGTGCAAAATGTATTTGATCGTAAAAATGAAATTGATATTTGGCCTGCTACGGGTAATGCTTCCGATCCCGGGTTACGCCTAAATCGTCTGGTGGAAAGAGGAATTTATTCCAAAACTATGTTTGACCGGCCTTTTATGTATAGCCGGAGAAGACAAATTGATTTTTCATTGGAAATTGCGTTTTAAAGAAAGGTACGTATAGTGACACGTTTTATAAAAATATTGGCCATCATACTGTTTGGTACATGGATGCTTCTATTTGCCGGACACCCAATTAAAAAGCATAGCGGAATTGCCCTTTCGAAGACCTCAGTTGACGATCCGCTTATATCCAGGGCCAGGGCCTATCTGGATAAAGGGAAACTGAAAATTGCTGTTCAGAATTACGGCCGTTTTGTAGACTGGGATGTCTTCCCGGCCGCTGCCTGGGGTAATTTTACCTATATTCCGGATGTTTCCCTGATGGTAGGTATTCCGGGGAAAGATAAAAATGGAAATCCGTATCCCTGGGCCGTAGGGAAAAAAGAGATGTACATTATTCAGGATAATGATTTTAAGACGTTTGGCAGCGATACCACCTATTGGGGGCCAACCGTATCGGAATCCTGGATGGATCGTACATCCAATTCGAATCGGGTAGACTGGGAATCAAAAGAAGAGTCTCAGATTTATTTACATAATCCTATGACTACGGCCGGGCAGTACTTTGGCGAACAGGGATTGTATACCTATCCCGAAGATCAGTATCCACTGATTGCTACCAGTGATATTCCAGAATCCTGGCCGATTAGGGCGAATGCCGCCGGGGATGAAGAACCGTTCTGGCCGGGACCTTTTGCGCTTGACCCTGCGGATACTTCAGATAATCCAGAGGAATTAAAGGGCGTCTTCGTATCCGACCAGGATATCTATTTTGAATTTAATGACCGTTTTGCTACCCGTGATATCGACACTACACAGGGATATCCCATCGGAATCCGCGCTACTGTTTCGGCTTATTCATACAGTGCCAGTATTTCTGAGGATATTATTTTCTTTAAAATGTACCTGCATAACGATTCGCAATGGGATTATGAAGGCGTTTATGGCGGGTTCTATTTTGATGGGGATTCCTATAATACCGATTTGAATGGATATCGCCTGAGTCAGACGAATGAAGATGATATGATGGGGTATAACACCCAACAGGATTTCGGTTATATTTATGATTTAGTCGGCGGCTCTGAATATCCCGAAACAGGTGGTGAACCACTGGCCTATGCGGCCGTAAAATTATTGGAAACACCGAAGGCAACCGAACCGGTTGATTTAGATGATGACGGTTTGCCTGATATTCAAGTTGGTGATCCTCTCGGGCTCACCGGTTGGCACTGGTTTAGCTGGTATGTACGTCCGGGCGCTAAAGACGGCGGAGTAAATGGACCATTTTCCGGTGATGGACAAACTCCGTATCAGCCGAATAAAGAAGAAATTCAATATAAAATTATGGCTGGAGATACGCTCGGTATTACCGCAAGTGATCAGGAAAACTATTTTCATCCACGGAAATATAAAGAAGGCGAAGCTATTGTTGCGGGAGAAACGAATCCACGTTTTGACTCTATCGAAGGTTTGCAGCTTGATTATCCCCAGGGACTGGACTGTGTATTCATCATGTCCTCGGGACCATTTAGTATCGCTGCAGGTGATTCCGTGCCATTTTCATTTGCTGTGATGATGGGGCAGGATACGGCGGATTTACGTATTAATGCGGATGTGGCGCAGTTGATGTATGATAATAATTATCAGGGCGCCCGCGCACCGGCGGCGCCGGTCGTGACAGCGAGAGAAGGAGATCGGGCAATTACCTTGTACTGGAATTCGGAGTCCAAAGAGGATGAAGATATTATTACCGGCTATAAGGATTTTGAAGGATACCGGATTTACAAGAGTACAGATAATGGTAAGACCTGGGGTACAAGAGAATATGATCCCCAATCCCGTACCCAATACTGGGATCCCATTGCTCAATATGATTTGGATAATGATATAAGCGGGTTTGAACCTCTGGCGCCGCACCGGAATCTTGGCTCTAATTCAGGTTTGTCTTTTAAATACACAGATACGGATGTGTTGAACGGTGTTGAATATTTGTATGCCGTGTGCGCTTATGACCGCGGTTTTATTCCGGGCGATCCCGTGTATGATCCGGATAATAAAGCGGCTGAAATGGGTTTAACTTTTAATATCCCATCACTGGAAAATCTGCTTTCAAATAGTTCTTATCTGGATCATATTGTGAAGGTAATTCCGCACCGTGGTGCAAGCAATACGGAACTGAAAAATTTGAAAGTTGATAAACTTCCGGGAACGACCGGTACAGGCGTTTTTGATGTGGAGGTTGTTTCGCCTCCGGAAGTTACCGGTGATACCTATGAAATCCAGTTTGATGCGCAGTATGAGGATGAAGATAGTACAATTATTGTTGATAATTCTCAATCGTTTACTATTCTGGATATTACAACAGGTGATACACTCGTTACTGATAGTAAAGAATATTCCGTCGATTTTGTAGAACCGGATGCTCCGCCTATTTTTGATGGAATCAGTTGGAATATTCAGATGAGTACGACTATCAATATCGCTCCGGAAGATGTGTACTGGAAAGAAGGCTCTGTTGGTACTTATCGTCTTTCTATAGTAAAATTTAATTCCCGTTCTGTAAAAACACGAAGCGATTACGAAATTCGTTTTTTTACGGATGATGTGGATTCGGTTTTCAGGAGAAAGCCAGGCGGAAGATTGTTGCACATGGTACCATTCCAGGTTTGGAATACGGTGACGAATCTGAAAGGAACTTTAGCAGCGTCGCGCGGTGATGAGTGGAACAACGAACAACAGTACTATGTGTATGAAGATACCCTTCCGGATATTCCCGGTAACGAAATTAAAACACTCGTGTTTAAGTGGGACTGGATTGAGCCGGGAACAGTGGATCCAAATACCGGTGAAACACTTCCTGCGGATACCCGACCCCAGGCGGGCGATGTGATGGTGATTCCTGTACGAAAACCATTTGAACATGGTGACGCTTTCCGTGTTGAAACAGATGAAGTATTTAATGTGGAAACCGTAAAAGATACAACCCTTAATAATGTAAAGGTTGTGCCAAATCCATATATTGTACATGCTGCCTGGGAAAAAGATGATTTTGTCAGGAAAATACAGTTTACGAATTTACCGGATAAGTGCTGGATTCATGTTTTTACAGTAGTTGGTGAACGGGTTGTGAAGATTCGCCACGAAAGTTCCAGTGATGGCAGCGAAGACTGGGATTTACTTACATCCAACCGGCAGGATGCTGCCCCCGGATTGTATGTTTTTGTGGTAGAAGCTGATAATGGAAAGAAAACAACCGGAAAATTTGTACTTATCAAATAGGAGTGGACATGAAATTTAAATTGACATTGGCTGCATTTCTCGTTCTGAATGTTTCGTTGTTTGCTCAGGGCGAGTTGTCAAAAGTCGCAACGGGAACGGCTCAGTTCCTAAAAATAGGCATTGGCTCGCGCGGAATCGCACTTGGCGATGCATATACCGCTTTGGCGGACGGCGTACACTCGATGTACTGGAACCCGGCCGGAATTCAAAAAATCGGCCATACCGCCGTTGCGGTATCACAGCTTGATTTATATGCAGGCATTAAACATAATTTTATCGGCGCTGTAGCGCCAATTGATGAGAATACGACCATTGGCGTCTCGCTGTTATATCTCTCATCCGGAGATATTGAACGAACCACGATTGAAGAACCGGAGGGGACAGGGTCGTATTTTTCTACCTCCCATATGGCCTGGGGATTAACCGTATCCCGTAGGGTTACCGAACGTTTTGTCCTGGGAGTGACGGTTAAATATATCTCCGAACGACTCGATAGAGCGGAAGCATCTACTGCGGCTTTTGATATCGGGTCGCAATTTAACACCGGTATCTATGGCCTGAAGATTGGAATGGTGCTGGCGAATTTTGGTGGAAAAATGAAATTCGACGGGGCAAATCTGAACTATCAGCAGGAAAATGATATAACGGGAATTTCTTACCCCACCGGGGCCAGGCTGCGAACTGAAGAATGGCCAATACCATTGCTGTTCCGCCTGGGTGCCGCTATGGATATCATGGGTAAAAATTCAGAAATCATTACCAGTGAAAAAAACCGTATTACCCTAAGTGTAGAGGGGAATGACCCGGTTGATCATTTGCTGCATTATAACTTTGGCGCAGAATACGAATGGAACAGTATCTTCGCAATCCGTGCCGGTTATAAGGAAAACTATGATGAGGCTGGTTTTACCGCAGGAATTGGCCTGGATTTTACGAAAATCGGAATTGGCGCCCGATTGGATTATGCCTATAATGATATGGGTATGTTAGGGAAAATTCATAATTATAGTCTTGAATTTTCTTTTTAATAAGCACTTGTCAGACCAGTAATAAATGCATAAATACCAAAAAGGGCAGCAGCCCTTTTTGGTATTATACCATTTGGATTTTGTGGCAGGGGCACCGTGAAAAAAGTCATGTTACCGAATAGATTAGTTTTATAAACTAAGGATGGAGAATAATGAGATTTAAGTTAATATTAATGGGTATATTGATTGTCGGACAATCGGTATTTGCAAAGGATGTTTATCAAAAAAACATCGCTTTGTTTTGTTTAAACAAAGATTTGCCTCAATTGGAAATTCGCAACAATAACGGGCACCCCGAGACACAGTTTCCCTGGCTGAACCAATTGATTGCTAAATATGATATTTCCGAA
>JANTFQ010000026.1 GCA_024763405.1 Calditrichaceae bacterium | reverse complement strand
CCCATCCCACGGGCAATGATAAAATCGGAAGGCCGTTATTTTGCGCTAAAAGTACGCGGCGACAGTATGATTAACGCCGGTATTTTCGAAGAAGATCTTGTGGTCGTAAATTCTACCAATGCGGCCCATAATAAAGAAATTGTTGTGGCTCTTATCGGGGACGAAGTAACCGTAAAACGATTGATTAATTCTGCCGGTAAGGTCTATCTTAAAGCAGAAAACCCGGCTTATGATGATATTTATCCGGAAAGTGAATGGTCCATTCAGGGCAAGGTAGTGGGCCTGATCCGCGAAATTAATTAATTTAGACTGATATGAACAGTAAAACAGTAAAACCTATTTTCTTCAATGAAGAAACCACGGCCGAAACCAGTGAGTTTTATAACATCCCGCTTGTAGGTGAGGTTCATTTGGAAAATGAATTTGGCAGCGGGGGTAATTATTCACTCGGAGAATTGATAAAAAATTTCCGCAAAAAAGATCTACGTTCCATCACCCTGCGCGCGATGGACAACGGACTGGCCGGAGACGGCATTTTTTACGGAGATTTTCTGACCGTCGATCTGGCCTCAAAAACTGCCAACGGCAATATTGCCGCCGTTAAACTAGGCCATAAGATTTATATCCGTAAAACTTTTTTTGAACACAATTTCATCCGCCTGGAAACAACCGATCCGGGCAGTTCTCCGCTTATCGTCGATCCCAAGACACCCGGTTTCGAAATTATCGGCCGGGTTCACACCGTCATCCGGGAATTATAAAAGCACTCCCGTATTCAGTATTTTTTTGCCCTTCGATTACCCTTCAATTACCCTTCGACTACGCTCAGGGTAAACATTGTTCATAAAAACCGCCAAAATATAATCCTTCAAAAAAATTGCAAACCGTATCTTTTCTATTGCCTTTCCCCTTTTTTTCTCGTATCTTTTTGGTGTACGTTTGTATATTTAATTAAAAAAACGAGAGAACGGTGACCTTCGAAGATATTTTTGAACCCATCGAAGTAATTTCCTATTTCAAGGAGGGAAAACTGCGCCCGCTGCGCTTTAGATGGAACGGCAGGGTTTACAAAATAAAGCAGTTGAACGGCCACTGGATCAGTCACCAGGGATACAGCAAAGAGCACCATTATTCCATTATTTCCGACAGCTCCGATTATTTTGAGCTGCTGTTTAACAGCGCCGATTTCGACTGGCAGGTGGCGCGGGTCTGCCTGGGGGGATAATAAATATTGTTACTTGCGCTGCGTAGCGTCAAAAACAGTCATTGGTCAAATGCTCACTTCGTGAGCGTCAAAAAGGGATAGATAAACAAATTTTACTCTTTCGGTTCAGAAAACTACTTTTTGTTTTTTCCACTTTTTTGATGTTAAATTTAGGATATCGGGATAAAAAAAGAGGTCAAAAATGCAGCTTGAAGAGTTACAGGTCTATCAACTGGCAATACAATTAGCCGAGGATATTTGGAAGCTTGCTATAAAATGGAATTATCTTGCTCAAGATACCATCGGGAAACAAATAATCCGCTCCAGTGATTCGGTGGCTGCCAATATCAGTGAGGGTTATGGGCGTTTCTTTTATAAAGAAAATCGCCAATTTTGTTATTACAGCCGCGGCTCTTTGTATGAAACAAAAACCTGGCTGACCAAAGCATTGAACCGTAATTTAATTGATCCCATTTTATATGATCAACTTAGCGCAGCAATTGATACGCTGTCGATTAAATTAAACAATTACATCAAATCTATCGGAGCGCAAAACCAAAAAAAACAATGATACAGCAAATGACAATTTCTGACACGCGCATAGCGCGTATATGACAAAAATCAGTTACACTTTTATGCACAAAACTATCTTTCACATCGACGCCGACGCTTTTTTTGCCTCGGTGGAACAGGGTTTTAATCCCCGGCTGCGCGGCAAGCCTGTAATTGTAGGCGGAAAAGAGAACCAGCGCGGCGTGGTACATACCGCCAGCTACGAGGCACGCGCGTTGGGTATCCGCACCGGGATGCCCCTGTTTAAGGCCAAAGCGCTTTGCCCGCAGGCGATCTTTTTAAAAGGAAGTTACGATCACTACCGCGCCGTATCCGAAGTCTTTCAGGAAGTCTATTTAAAATACACCCCGCAGGTGGAATTCACTTCATTAGACGACGCCTATCTCGATTTAAGCGGAGCGGCACATCTCTATCCTTCCCTGCAATGGATTGCCGCCGCCATTAAAGAAGATGTGTACCGGCGCACCGGCGTTACCCTTTCCGTGGGAATCAGCAACACAAAAGCAACGGCCCGGATTGCCTCGGGATTAAATAAACCGGCCGGGGTTGTATGTGTACCTGCCGGGCAGGAAAAAGAATTTTTAGCGCCGCTTTCGGTAGACCTCCTGCCCGGTATCGGACGCAGCGCCAAAGAACGGCTGCTGGACTTACGCATCTTTACGGTAGGTCAGTTTGCCCGGCTGCCTAAAATGGTTGCGGAACAGCTCTTCGGAAAAAACGGCATTAAGATATGGATGTATGCCAACGGAATCGATCCGCGTCCCGTTAAGCGCAGAATTATTCCCCGGCAAATCAGTCGTGAAACCAGTTTTGAAGAAGATACCTCGGATATGAAAATAGTCAAAGGAACGCTGCAGTATCTCACCGAACGCATCGCCAAAAAACTGCGCCAGCAAAACCTGCTCTGTCGTACCGTGGGGGTAAAAATCGGTTACTCGGATTTTAAACGGCATGCGCAAACCCGCAGCATGGAATATCCTTCCAATGACAGCGGTGAATTATTTACCGTGGTTGAAAAGATTTTTACAGAACTGCATCTGCGCCGTATCCGCATCCGCCATACCGGTATTTCGGTCTCACAAATCGAGCCCCAAAATTATCAACGCAGTCTGTTTAATGAAGCAATGAGCCGGGAGTCTCTGAACAGCGCCGTAGACGATATCCGCAGCCGTTTTGGTTTTATGGCGCTGATGCCGGCCGATACGCTGGAACTTAAACGGAAATACCGCATGGATGCCGGCGGTTATATTTTGCACAACCCCGCGCTGACCAGATAACGCCAGTTACCAATTACCAAATATTTTCTCATTTTGAATTCAAAATCCAAAATTTAAAATCAATTATTTTGAAGTTTTTCTAAACAGGTTTCCCACAAGCAGTGTCACCAACGTTCCGAGAAAAACAAACCAGGTCCAGTGCATATATGGCGCCTGGCCCAACAGTATCGGCGGCAAACTAACCGAAAGCATAGCTGCAATGCCCGCGCTAAATCCAATTAGGGCGCCTTTCTCCGTCACTTTCCTAAAGAATAATCCCAGCAGGAAGACGCCAAGCAGACCGCCGTAGGTAATGGAGGCAATGGCAAGCGCAATCTCGACAACAGACTGGCTGATTGAAATAAAAAAGAAGGCGACAAAAATCAGAATAAGTCCGGCCGAAATGGTAATCACACGTGAAATCTTAAGCTCTTTTTCGGCTGATATTTGTTTTTTTGAAAGCGGGCGATATAAATCAAACATCACCGAGCTGGACATTGAACTCATCGAGCCGGCTAAGGTAGACATACCGGCCGCAAAAAGTCCGGCTACAATAATGCCCTTAACGCCGACTGGTAAACTATGAATAATAAAATAGGGAAATATTTCATCCGGGCGGTGAAAGGGCGCCCCGGGATCGCTGACCGGAATCGCTTTAAAAAATTTATACAGCAGCATTCCTACGGCCATAAAAAGGATAAACTGCAGCATCACCATTACAGCGCTGGCCACTATCGCTTTTTGGCTGTCCCGCAGGGTTCGGGTACTCAACAGTTTCTGAACGATTAACTGATCGGTGCCGTGCGACGCCAGTGAGAGGAAAGTACCGCCGACAAAAGCGCCCAGGAAGGTATAGGGTTCCCGTAGGAAACCCAAAAATGAACCGCGAAAATCAAAGTTAAATACTTCAAGCTTATCGCCAAGTTCAATGCCGGACGGTGCCTGCACTAACAGCAAATAGAATGCAATTAAGGCCCCGCCGATATAGATGGACATTTGCATCACGTCTGCCCAGATAACGCCTTTCACGCCCCCGGTGTAGGTATAAATTAAAGAAACAGCAGCGATAAGAAGAATGGAAAGAATATAGATTTGTGTATTGCTCCACGGCTGAAAAAAGACAGTCGTTTTAAAAATAAGCGCCAGCGGAATGGCCGTAGCAAACAGGCGCACGCCATCGGCGGCAATGCGCGTAAATATAAAAACAACGGAGGAATAGCGGCGCAGACGGTGACCGAAACGCTGTTCCAGAAAGGCATAAGCCGTGGTCAGTTTCCCCTCTTTATAAGCCGGTAGAAAGGCAATTGCAATAATAATTCGCGCTGTAAGATATCCAATGGTTAACTGTAAAAAATTGAGGTTTCCAATATAGGCCACGCCGGGCAAGCTGATAAAGGTCAGGCTGCTGGTTTCGGCCGCAACAATGGAAAAGGCCGCCGCCCACCAAGGCACACCGGAACCTCCAAGAAAATAATCCTTGGTCGATTTCTGCTTCCCGCCGGAAAAAGACCCGATAAACGCTACCGCCGTCAAAAAAAACAGAACAATAACCGTATCAATTGTAGTAAATCCCATACATATACTCCTGTTCTTCGCTCAGTAAAATAATACCGCCGATTGATTACAGCTTAAAAATTTATTTACATAGGTATATGTTAAATTGATTATTAAATAGTAATAAATCAAAATTAATTTTAAAACATCAGAATCCGATCATTCGCACCTGTATTGTGATTCAACGCACACGAAAATATTAAGATTTGCCGGAACTTTGTGTTAAAGTTTAAGACCAGATAGTCGAACTAATAGAGTAACCAACCATATATTTTGGAGTTTCTTACGTGTCAAATGCAATTAAAACCGCTCTTGTTGTGGATGATGAAGAAGCATTGCGCGAAATTATTTCGGAAGTGTTAGGCCTGTTGAATATCGACACAATCATCGCCGAAGATGGTTTTCGGGCAATCGAAGAAGCTCAGAAACATAAAGATAAGATTGATCTCTTTTTAATTGATCTGTTTATGCCCAATATGTCCGGGGAAGAGACCTTTGAGAAACTGAATGAACTGGTACCTAACTGCCCGGTGATCTTTATGTCCGGTTATGACCGGGATAGTAAATCCCTGCCCGAATTTTCACAGGGGAATCAAAAATTTCTAAAAAAACCGTTTGGAATAAGTGACTTAAAAAAATTAGTTGAATCAATCGGCTAAAATTGGCTTACGGACACATTCCGCTGTCTGTATCCCAGATTAATTTCAATCCCTGTTCAATTCCTTTTACCATATCCCGTTCCCGTTCATTGGGATATCCCAGGCAATGTGCCACATAGCGTATTCCGTCCAGCACCCGGTCGCGGTTAATATGCTGGTGTCCGTAAATATGAATTACAGAATTCAGTTCGCGTATTTGTTTCTCAATTAAACCGGAACCGGCTACCCGGCTGAAATTAAACTCCGGATGACGGTCGTATTTTTTTATCTTTTCCGGATCCGGTTTTAAGGTTTCCCCAAACATCATTTCCCTGCGGGGTAAAAAATGGCTGAAAGAAATCACTGGTAATTGTGACTTCTCTATTAATGCTTTTTCATTTAGAGAGGCAAAATAAGAGGCCGCATCAAAGTCCTTGATTTGCTGCGGCCAGCGGATATAATAATTATCACTCCACATACGGTTTTCGCTATCTTCGCCCGGTTTTTCCACATACAAACTATCGCTGCCGTTTTCCGGACCACTGTACCAGGAGAAGAGTGGTATAATTTGTACAGGATATTTATCATCTAACCCCAATCGCCGGGGGGCTATCTGTATTTCCTGCTGAATACACCAGACTCTCAATGCCTCAAACTTTTCTAAAGAATCGCCCCAATCCGAATTATGTATCCATAAATCGTGATTGCCAGGTACAAAAAAGACTTCCTTAAATTTTGCTTTTAATTGCAGCAGCACATCCTGAAGCATCTTCAAATTATGGGCAGCGTCTCCGGCAAAAATCAACGCATCCTGTTTAAACTTTTTTTCCGAAATATCTTTTATCCACCGTGCGTTTTCCGTAAAATCAATATGAATATCGGAAATAGAAAAGACACGCATAAACACCCTTTTTTAAATGGTATTCTTATTTAAATTATTTTTAAAAATGTTTAAACAGGAATAGTATGTTCATTATTTCGCAGAGAATACATAATTATCAATTTGATTACAATAAATCTGTTGCTAAAACATAGCGCTAACCGGAATCTGTTTTTTTATGCTCTTAAAACTGTTAAAATCCTATAAAGAAAGTTTTAGCGGCCTGCCGCGTGATGCCTGGCTCCTTTCGATTGTGGTTTTTGTAAACCGGTCTGGTTCTATGGTTTTGTTTTTCCTGAGCCTGTACCTGACACAAAAAATGGGATTTTCCATCAGTGAAGCCGGTGAAATGGTAAGTCTGTACGGATTGGGCGCCCTGGCCGGTTCCTACGCCGGCGGCTGGCTGAGCGACCGTCTCGGCTCCATCCGTACACAGATGTTCAGCCTGTTTTTTTCGTCCATCGGTTTCATTCTGTTGGGATATGCGTCCGGTAAGCTTTTAATTGGTTTAATGCTCTTCTTTAGTGCATTGGTGGCGGAAGCGCTGCGTCCGGCAAACAGTACCGCTGTTTCGGAAGTCTGCCCGCCAGAACTACGTGCCCGTGGCTTTGCCCTGAACCGGTTAGCAATAAACCTTGGCGTCAGTATCGGTCCGGCTCTGGGCGGCTTTTTAGCCCTATACAGTTATCGCTGGCTGTTTTGGATTGACGGACTTACCTGTTTTGCCGGCTTTCTGTTGCTGCTCTATTTTTTTAAAGGGAAAAGTGATTTTAAACCCGAAAAGGCTGTTGCCGTAAAAACAGAATATGTATCGCCATTTAAGGACTATTTTTTTCTTTTCCTGCTGAGTATGCTGCTGATGATGGGATTGTTGTTCGTTCAGTTTTTTAATACCTGGCCCCTCTATCTGCGTAATTCCTACCGGCTGGCCGAAAATCAGATCGGAATTTTATCCGCCTCGAATGCAATTTTTGTGGCCATTTTCGAAATGCCGCTGGTACACCGGCTGGAAAAAGGGAATGTACTGAAAAGTATTGCCTGGGGCAGTCTTCTGCTGTTTACGGGATTTGCCATTTTACCGTTTGCACAAAGTTTTAGCTACGCACTGTTCACCGTGCTGATCTGGTCCATCGGAGAAATGCTGGTCTTCCCGATGATGGCCGGTGTGATTGCCAACCGTGCCAGCGATGCAAACCGTGGGAAATATATGGGTTTGCTCTCTTTTAATTTCGCCCTGGCTTTTGTCATCGGGCCGGTAATCGGCAGCAGTATTTATTCTAACTTTGGCGGCGATATGCTCTGGTTTGCCGCCGGCGGAGCCGGTATTATTGTCTGGGCAAGCATTTTATTTGCCGCACGGGGAAAGAAATAGAAGGCAGAAGGCAGAAGGCAGAAGGCAGAAGGCAGAAGGCAGAAGGCAGAAGGCAGAAGGCAGAAGGCAGAAAATAATTTATTGTCCCAAATGTTTATGTCAAATTTAATTTCATTTGACCCGGTTTTCTTTCTCTATTTCAAATCTCCCCTCTCTTATACCTTAAATAAAGATCCAGGAATCGGAAACTGACAGCTGACAGCTAGCGACTGATAGCTGATAGCGATTATTTAACAAGATATTTTTCGGTCCCCGAAATATGTAAAATCTCACCGTAATAGATGCGGTGGTAATCTTTCCGGGGATAATTTTTCTCGATATCCGCATCCAAAAAGCGTTCCGGTTTAAAATCATCCCAATACATTTTTTTACATTCGACACGCAGTTCCGCCTGTTCGAAAGCAGGAGCAGCAATTTTTTGAGACGCACAAATACGCAAGTCGGTTTCTGCTATTTTATCACTGTCCCGGCCGGATTTAGTCCCAAGTAGTTTTAAATCATTATGATATTTATCCGGAAACGCGCTTAGTGTGAAGGTATCATATTTTTCAATAAACGCGAACGTATGCCGCACCGGGCGTACAACCACAACCGCCATCGGTTTATTCCACATAATCCCAAAGAACCCCCAGGATACGGTCATTGTATTATACTGTCCGCTTGCAAAATCACCGCTGGTCAGCAAAAACCATTGTTTGTCCCATAATTCGAAAATATTACTGTTAAATTGTTCAAATGAAATTGATTTCATCCTGCACCCCTTTTTAAATTCAGCTTCACTATTTTTTGATAAAAGAACGGATGCGGTTTTTCCAGTCTTCGGTAAAAGCCAGATAGGCAAAATTCTCACCCGCCGAAATAGAATATTTTTCCATCTGAACCAGCAATGACTGGTTCGTCATCTGCTTGGTCATTTCCAGCGCTAAATCCGAACCCTTTAAAATTTCCTCCGCAATGGCATAAGCCCGGGGTAAAAGCTGTTCTGCCGGCAACGTTTCATTCACCAGGCCCATTTGTACCGCTTCAGCAGATTCTACAATCCTTCCGCTCAGTAACAATTCACGACTGCGGCCGGAGCCAATCAGCGCATTTAAGCGCAGCGTGCAGCCTACCGGCAAAATAGCGCCCAACCGTACGGCAGGAAAACCAATCTTTGCCGAATCCGCTAGCAGACGCACATCGGCGTTGGAAGCCAGGCCAAAGCCTCCGCCAAAAGCATAACCGTTTATAGCCGCAATCACCGGTCGCGGAAAACGCAGCAATGATGTCATCGTGGATTCCAATTGCAGCGCAAACACCCGCGCTTCTTCGATGGTTTTAAACTGAATCAAAGACGCCAAATCCACTCCGGAAGAAAACGATTTATCACCGGCGCCGGTGATAATTAACAAGCGTATGCTTTCGTCCTGCTGCAACTGCTGAACCGCCTTTTCCAGTTCCGTTAAAAACTCCAAGTTAAAAGCATTATGCTTCTTTGGCCGGTTTAAAGTAAGCAGCGCGGTATGATTCTTTTTTTCGATGGTGATATAGTTCATTAATAATCCTTTTAGTAGTAATCCTCATTTAACAGGAATAAATATAAACGTAAAATTCTTCGATCCAAATCGCAATATATTATAATAATTTTCGATTTGAATCGCTGAATATTATAACAATTCGCTGATTTAGCTTATTTTTCTATCCTTTTATTGAAATCTTTCCGGGAAGGCCGGGAACCACCCTGCCGATTAATGCCCGGGTCGATACCTTTTTTCCCTGCAGCAGCCCTGTTAACTCTTCAGCCTTTTCCTCAGGTACGGCAATCAGCAATCCGCCGGAGGTCTGGGCGTCGTTTAAAATCATTTTTTGATTTTCACCCAGCCTTTCATCGTAGCGCACAAACGGCGCCGTGTAGGCAAAATTATCTTTTGTGCCGCCGGGAATAACGCCGGCTGCGGCCAGATCTACTGTTCCATTTAGAAACGGTATTTGAGAGAACTCAAGTTCGGCGCTGCAACCTGACGCTTTTAACATTTCCAGCAGATGTCCCAGCAAACCGAAACCGGTTATGTCGGTGCAGGCGTGCACACCGGTCTGCTGCATCGCCTCAGCCGCCTCGCGGTTTAAGGTGCTCATCATTTGCACTAACCGATCTCTCAGTCCGGGTTCCAAAAGTCCCCGTTTTTGCGCGGTAGATAAAATCCCGCTGCCCAGCGCTTTGGTTAAAATGAGCACATCGCCGGGTTTAGCGCCGTGGTTGCGAATAATTTTTTCGGGATGCACCACGCCGGTTACCGCCAGTCCGAATTTCGGTTCCGTGTCGTCTACGGTATGTCCGCCTAAAATGGAAATTCCGGCCTGTTCGGCAACGGCCTGCGCTCCTTTCAGAATCTGTTCCAGTACTTCCATCGGTAAACGGTTACTGGGAAAGCCGACCAGATTCAGTGCAAACAACGGTCGTGCGCCCATTGCATAGACGTCGCTTAAGGCGTTTACCGCGGCGATGCGTCCAAAATCGAAAGGATCATCCACAATGGGTGTAAAAAAATCAACCGTCTGTACGATGGCCGTTTTGTCATTAATTTTATAGATGGCGGCATCGTCCGCCGTCTCGCTGCCCACCAGAATATTTTTATCCTTTGGAAGCGGCAGTTTTTGCAGTACTTCTTCTAATAATTGCGGACGCAGTTTGCAGGCGCAGCCCAGACCGTGGGTGTACTGCGTAAGTTTAATTTTATTCTTCCCCGTTTCCAGAAACAGGGGCGCGGCAGACGGCTGCAGTTGCTCCACCACCCGGCCAATTTCGACAATTGCCGCTTCCACCTCATCGCGGGTCGTAAAGCGTCCCACCGAAAAGCGGATTGTGCCCATCGCGTATTCCAGCGGCAGATGAATCGCTTCCAGCACGGAAGAGATTTCTACATTTTCACTATGACAGGCTGCTCCGGCCGAAGCGGCTACGGTTTCGCTCAACTCCGAAATAATGGTATTGGCTTCCAGGCCCTTAAACGAAATACTGCTCGTGTTGGGCAGACGTTTTTCGGGAAGACCGTTTATTTTGGCGGTAGGAAATTTTTCCAGCAACGCGGACTCCAATAAATCCCGCATAGATTTTAAATGTGTTACAGAGGATACAAATTCCTGTCCGACCAATGCACAAGCTTTGCCCAGGCCGACAATTTCCAGTACATTTTCGGTACCGGCCCGCCAGTTGCGTTCGTGATCGGCGCCGTGCATCTGTTTTTGCAGTTTTAAACCGCGGCGGACATAGAGCGCGCCAATGCCTTTGGGTGCGTACAATTTATGTCCGGCCACCGAAAGCAAATCCACATTCAGTTCATCGACCCAAACCGGAATTTTCCCCACAGACTGCGCGCAATCCGTATGGATGAATATATTTTGGCGGTGTGCTATTTCTGCGATTTCGGCAATGGGCTGAATCGTGCCGATTTCATTATTGGCGTGCATAATGGAAATCAGAATGGTTTGCGGGGTAAGCGCTTTTTCGACTTCTTCTAATTGAATCATTCCGTTTTGGTCCACCGGCAGATAGGTTACCTTAAAGCCGTTTTCCTGCAAATAAGCGCACACTTCCAGCACCGCCGGATGCTCGATGGAAGAAGTGATAATATGGTTGCCCTTTTCCCGCAGAGCGAAGGCTGCACCTTTGATGGCAAAATTATTGGATTCCGAACCACCGCTGGTAAAAATAATTTCATCCGGGTGACAGTGCAGCATTTCCGCTACTTGTTTCCGGGCTTCTTCCACGGCCTTTTTGGTTTGCTGACCAAAAATATGGCTGCTGGAGGGGTTCCCAAAGAATTCGGTCAGATAGGGCTGCATCGCCTCAGCCACACGCGGGTCGATGGGTGTGGTGGCGTTGTAATCAAGATAAATGGGTTTTGGCTGCTTCATTGCTCTTCCTGTTTTTTTTAATAAAGATACTGGACTTTCTGCACAAGAAGCAAAATAAAGGAAGAGAAAGAGTGTCAGACCTTCCAGGTTATTAAAACCCGGAAGGTCTATTCAACCATTTCTAGAATTTCGTTTTCTGCAAACAGAGACGAAACATTAAATCCAAAGGCTTTTTTATACAATAGCGGCGGCACACTAATATCGGCCAGATAGAGCTGACCCACTTGTTTTTTTGCGGATTCCGAAAACAGTCCTTTTTTAGGCAGGGCCAGGGTCATAGTACTCAGGGCGTTAATGGCAGGTTCTTTCACAGCGCCGCTGCTGCCATCTATTCCTGACGGAACATCCAGAGACAAAACGGGGACTTCCTGATCATTGGCCCAGCGGATCATCTCTGCGGCATTTCTCGTTGGACTGCCTTTCAGACTGTAACCAATCACCGCGTCGATAATTAAACTAAAATCTGTTTTTTGCTCCAGTTCCGCCGCCTGTAAAACAGGGATCTCCATCTTTTGCAGAATTTGTAATTGATGCGCCGGCACGCCGGTAAAAGAAGCGGCTTCTTTAGTCAAAGCAACCTGCACATCTGCACCCCAGGCGGACAGCCTACGGGCACAGACCAAACCTCCGCCGCCATTTCCGCCGCCGCCACAGAGAACGGCTATTTTCTTCCCGGCCGGTTCATTTTCAAAAAAACGTACCACGGCTAACCGCGCTAAATTACGTCCGGCATTTTCCATCATCTGCACTAATTCGATACCGTATTCTTCGACCATCAATCGGTCCACTTCAATCATTTCTTCGGTGGTGATGGCGGATACTCGGTGGCGCTGAACAGCGGGAATTGAGAGTAAGTTCAAAATCCATTCCTTTTCTAAAAAGAAGGAGCGCGGGCGCTCCCTCATTTTAATTAAATCTTTATAAAGGTTCTAAACTTCTAAAGTTTAGAACCTTTTTTTTGTGTTATGCTTTCGTTTCATTAAATACCTTGGTGGCGGTGGCCACGATTCCGGCCACATCGGTTAGGTTAGAAGGCAGAATCATCGTATTATTTTCCTTAGCAAGGTTACCGAATTCCTTGAGGTACTGCTCGGCTACCCGCAGGTTCACCGCATCCATACCGCCCTTCTCATTGATGGCGCCGGCGATTTCACGAATTCCTGCCGCCGTAGCAAAAGCGACTTTTTCAATTTCCGCGGCCCGGCCTTCTGCCTCGTTGATGCGTTTCTGTTTTTCACCTTCAGACTTTTTAATAAGCTCCTGCTTATCACCTTCGGCCACATTGATCTTGGCCTGCTTTTCGCCTTCCGATTCCGCAATGGTTGCCCGTTTTTCACGTTCGGCGCGCATCTGTTTCTCCATTGCGTCTTTAATGCTTTGCGGCGGCGTAATATTTTTAACTTCATAGCGCGTCACCTTAACGCCCCAGGGATCACTCGCTTTATCCACCGCCTCAACAATTGATGAATTAATAATATCCCGTTCTTCAAAGGTTTTATCCAGCTCCATTGTTCCAATAATGCTACGCATCGTGGTTTGCGCTAACTGAATCGAAGCAAAACGGTAATGGTCAATTCCGTAGGACGCCTTTTTAGGATCCATCACCTGCAGGTATAAAATTCCATCCACCTCCACGGAAATATTATCCCGTGTAATACAAATCTGTGAGGCCACGTCGATGGACTGTTCTTTAAGCGTATGTTTATAGGCGATGCGGTCAACATACGGAAAGATAATATGAAATCCCGCCTGCAGCGTATCCCGGTATTTGCCAAGTCGTTCAATAATAAAGGCGGAACGCTGTGGTACAATTTTTATCGTGGAAATAAATATCAGCACGATAAAAATCGCGATTGCTATCAGAATTACACTGGTTGGATTCATCTTTTTCTCCTTAAATAATTAAATAAATGATGAAAATTTGCTTCACTCTCAGATAAAAGTCATTCTTTGGATGCTACTTTTAATTTAATACTTTCTTTGCCAACAATTTCTACCCGCTGCCCCGCTTTTAAATTCTGGTCGGAAAAAGCCTGCCACTGTGCGCCCTTAAAAGAGACCTTACCCGGTTTTCCCGCGGTGATATTTTCCTCAACTACCGCCGTTTGCCCGATAAATTCATCCGCCAAAGTTTCTTCTTTGTTGGGATCTTCCTTAAAAAACATTTTCTTTAAAGATTTTCGCAATAAAAGAATGGAAAGCAGGGAAGCAATGATAAAAATAATAAGCTGGCCATTTAGTCCCACATCAAATAGCAAACAGCTTAATGCCGTGACCCAGGCTCCGATTCCAAAAAACAGAATAATTAAACCCGGGATAGCGAACTCCATTAAAGCCAAAACCAGGCCGAGAAAAAACCAGATTACCGCGGGATTTGAAAATACGCTCCAATCCATTTTATTTTCCTTTATATTGTTAAAGATTTAAAGACGATGCTT
>JANTFQ010000025.1 GCA_024763405.1 Calditrichaceae bacterium | reverse complement strand
TATGACCAATTTGACCCGGCTTTTTCATCAAAATATGCTTCTGGTATCGATACCCTGCTTTCCAAGTCGCCTACGAAAGCAGTGCTCACTTTCAGCCCGCGCCTGTCGATCGCTTTTCCTATTACCGTAAACAGCAAACTGTATTTTAATTATGGCCATTTCCGGCAGCTGCCCCGGCCGGAGAATCTCTACCTTTTTAAAACACAGCCGTATAGCGGGCAGGTAGAATGGGTGGCAAACCCGGGTAATCCTCTTCCTAAAACAGTGGCCTATGAGATTGGGTATGAACATAATATCATGGATCAAATGTTAATCAGATTAGCGGGCTATTATAAAGATATTTCCGATCAACCTAAGACCGTCAGTTATTCTAATTCCGATGGAACGGTTTCTTACAGTACAAGCAAACCAAATTCCTACGAAGATATACGGGGATTTGAAATTACATTAAATAAAAACCGGGGCAACTGGTTTCGTGGATTTATCAACTATACGTATATGGTCTCAACATATGGTTTTTTTGGCTATGATCATTATTATGAAAATCCCGTTCAGCAACGTAACTATGAAAAAGAATTTAAAAAGAATTATCAGACAAAACCGATTCCCCGGCCTTATGCACGTATAAACATGGACTTTTTTACACCCGATGATTTTGGACCGGAGTTTTTCAGCTTCAAGCCGCTCGATTCCTGGCGTTTAAATGTATTAGGTAGCTGGAAAGCCGGGAGTTATACAACCTGGACAGGACCCGGTAGCACCGTGCCAGGTGTTAAATATAATGTACAGTGGAAAGATTACTGGAATCTGAATTTACGCCTGACAAAAAGTTTTCATCTTAAATCCACACGATTTGAACTCTTTGTAGATCTTAATAACGCATTAAACACTAAACGGCTTTCCTTCGCAGGTTTCTTCGACGGACAGGATTATTTAAACTATATGCAGTCGCTCCATTTTTCAACAAATATCGAGGGCTATGATAAATTTTCGTATATAAATATTCCCGGGAATGATCAAGTTGGTGATTATCGTGCCACAAACGTAAAATATGTTCCCATTGTAATATATACAGATGCCAATTCTGCTCAGGATCCCAATGAAAAAGATTTATATTATTTTTCCAGAGATTTAACAGACGTCCACCATAAAGGTTATTACCGTTATGTGGAAAATGTGGGTGCCAGTCAGAGCCATTGGGTAAAGGAAGATCCGAAAAGAGTTGATAAAATCCTAAAAGACAAAGCTTATATCGATATGCCAAATTTTAAATACTTTACATTTTTGAATCCAAGAAATATTTTTTGGGGATTGAAAGTCTCATTTGATTTATAAAAAGGGAAAAATCAATATGCGCCAATTTATCGTGTTAATCATGTTTGTTTTTACATTTTTCTTAAGTTGTGAAAACAATGACATTCTAAGTCCGGCCAAGCAAATATCCGCTATCGAATTAGAGATAACGGGTCTGCAAAATCTGGGAAATTCGGCCTGGTATGAAGTTTGGGTTAAGGGCTCCGGCAGTGACGGGCAGGAAACACAGACCAGTGCCGGCGTATTTACCGTCGATGATCAGGGAGTTTTATCACAAACAGTATTCGATGTAAATCTGGGTTATCTTCAGGAAGCCCTGACGGTCTTTTTGACCGTTGAAGAAGATGCGGATGCCGGGGTTCGCTATAATATTACCGGGACGGATAGCACAACTGTAATTGACACGCTTTATGAGCCTAGTAAATATATTATTATGGCCGCCAGCATTAAAGCCAATGATGGTACATTTACCTTTGGGCATGAGGATATAATCGATTATGACTTCAATACTATTAGCGGAACCTATCTTTTAGATACTCCAACGGATACACTGGTGTCCGGTTTAAGCGGTGTTTGGTTTGTAAACGACACCTCCTCGACCAATGATAATAAGTTTGCCGGATTGACGCTTCCTGTTTTGCCCGCGCGATGGACATACGAAGGCTGGGTCGAACTCAATGGCCAGCCCGTTTCGACCGGAAAATTTTCGAATCCGGGTATTCCTGATAAAAACGCTCAGTATAGCGGCGATAGTTTGTCCTGGGCCTATAATTTCCCCGGTGAAGATTTTATAAAGGACAGCACGGCAACGTTCACATTTCCCACTAACCTATCGGGAGCCGAGGTGGCTGTTACTTTAGAGGCTCCGCATCCGGAGAATGCCAATAGCCCTTTTACCATAAAACTACTAAAAGCAACGATTCCGGCGAATGCACAGCCCAAAACCGTATATGAAATGCAAAACAATATTGCCAATGAAGAAATAATGAATTCCTTTCTGCATTTAAATATCAAATTATACGATTAAAAAACATTATTCGATTGAGGATAAGAATGAATAAAATTAAAAAATACAGGTCATGGTTTTTTATCATAGGCATCACCATCTCCTTACTTCCTTTAAATTTGCAGGCACAGTTTTCTTATAAATGGATGTCAGCCGGGGCCTTGCATAACTGGTTTTCTGAAGCAGGTTGTGAGATTGAAGAGGGCCGTTCTGCTGATGCTTCGCAGCAGGATGGGTTGCAATGGCCGGCTATTTTTGCATACCAGGATTGCCAGGCGGCAAAGGGAATGTGGATTGGTGCGCGTAATTTCACCGATGAAAAAGGAGATGATTACGCCTATAAAGTTGTACATGTTGGCCCGCGTACCAGCGGAGTTGGGGAAGTATTCCCTGTGGATTTCCGTATGATTAGTAAATTCCCGGAACCTGTTATAACCGTGGATGGAATTGTTTCTACTCTAAAACCGGTAGAAAATGATGAAATTGATGTTACCATGCCCTGGGACCGAATGATTATTAATACGATTAACACGCAGCTGGGTTTAACGATGACGCGTAAAATTATCCAATTTAGTCATCCGCAACACGATAATTATATGATATACGATTATACTTTTACAAATACGGGCAATGTGGATGATGATAGTGAAATTGAGTTAGACGGCAATGATTTGGATAGTGTTTATGTTTTTTATCAATACCGGTATTCCATTAACCGCCAGATCCGGTATTTTGTACATAATTCTGCTGGATGGGGAAAAAATACAATGAATGACGCCCGGGGAGACGGCGAGGAGAACCCGGGTATTTATGGAGATCCACCGGAAGAAAATATAAGGACTCAATATGCCTGGCATGGGTATCATCCGGAAAAAGAATTTGCCTGGGACAATATTGGCGTTCCCATTTTCTACCCGGATCAACAGGGCTATATCAGTGATGCCGATACGGTTGGGCGTTTGGGTGCGCCTCAGTTTGTAGGTAACGTAACAATTCATGCCGATAAATCCGCTGATGATCCGAGCGACGACTGGGCACAGCCTGCTACAACCGTACATATCGGTTCTGATATTCCGCGCACTAAAACGAATGATCCTTATAATGAAACCTGGATGCAGGAAGAATATGATTGGATGAAAAAGGGGCATATGGCACGACATGCCCGCCTTGTTCAGCCGGACGGCGATTATGCCGTTCAAAAAGCCCATCCGGTTTTAACATCGGGTGGTGGATATTCTTCGGCGAATGGTTACGGCCCTTATTCTATAAAATTTGGAGAGAGTATCCATATTGTTATGGCCGAAGGCGCCGCCGGTCTCAGTACTGAAGAATGTATCCGCATCGGCGGAATGTATAAGGATGGCCTGCTGTCGGACCGGGTAAAAAACGAGATGGTTCTGACGGGTAAAGATTCGCTGATTAAAACATTTAAAAAAGCCATTGCCAATTATGAATCTGATTATTCGATAAAACAGCCACCTTTCCCGCCTAAAAGCTTTGCTGTTGAAGGTGGGGGAGATAAAATTTTATTGAAATGGGAAGTTTTTGATAATGATCCCAATCTGGCTAATCTGGCAGGTTTTCGTATTTACCGGAATGCCGGTGAATATAATAATCCTCTAAGGCCGGCCGAGCTGATTTATGAAGCAAACAGGGATGAACGGATGTTTGAAGATTTCTCACCGGTTCGCGGGATTGGTTATTATTATTATATTGAAGCTTTCGATAATGATAATCTGTACAGCAGTCGTTATTACACTCAAACCGTTGACCCTGCATTTTTAACCCGGCCTCAGGGTGCTGAACTGAGCGACATTCGGGTTGTTCCGAATCCCTTCATTATTGCGTCATCGGCGGGCCGGCTCCGGTTTGACGATGAAGGAGATAAACTGGCTTTCTTTAATATTCCGGGAAAGTGTAAAATAAGTATTTTTACGGAAAATGGGGAATTGGTAAAAACCATCCATCATACGGATGGCAGTGGTGATGAATCCTGGAATGCGGTTACCTCGTCTAACCAACTGGTTGTAAGCGGAATTTATATCGCATATGTGGAGGTTACGGAAGACATTATTGACCAAAAAACAGGCAGAAAAAAATATACCAAAGGTCAAAAGAAGATAGTTAAATTTGTTATAGTAAGGTAAACCTAATTTTATGCGGGTGCTTTCATGAATAAATTCGTAACGATAATTATGCTGCAGGCCATCCTGTTTATTCTCGCTGGAACCGCGCAGGCAGAAAACAAGAAAATTGCCCAAACGGGAATGAAATTTCTATCGGTTTCCACAGATGCCCGGATGAGTGGCATGAGTAATGCGGTTACCTCCTTAGACGGTAGTTCTTCGATGGCATTGTTTTTCAATCCTGCGAGTATGGCCAATGCAGGCTGGAAATCGAGTTATGCATTGGGGAAGACCAAATGGATAGCGGATATTAATTATGTTTATGGGAGTATGGCCTATCGTCCCGCTCAGGGCCAGTATGGTGTTTTTGGCATCACTTACGTGGCCGTTGATTATGGCGATTTTCTGGGAACAATCAGGGCCGGAAACGATCAGGGCTTTTTGGATGTCGGAACCTTTAGTCCGTCTGCTTATGCAATCGGCCTGGGGTATGCAAAAGCGCTTTCCAGTAAGTTCTCGGTTGGGGGGCACGTCCGATATGTTAACCAGGATTTGGTTGGTGGAGCGGTTAGTTTTCTTAGCGATCAAAGCGTTAAAGCAAATAATTATGAAGAAAATGTATTCGCCTTTGATTTTGGTATTTTGTACAAAACCGGATTTAAAAGTTTAAACTTTGGTATGAATGTTCATAACTTTTCAAGGGAGATACAATATATTCAGGAGTCCTTTCAACTGCCCCTGATCTTCGAAATGGGAATTTCTATGAATATGCTGGATTTATTGGATGTGGACCAGACCCGGCACTCCCTGGTCTTTTCCTTAGATGCGGTACATCCACGCGATTACAGTGAACAAATAGATGTAGGTCTTGAATATGTTTTTATGAAAACATTTGCCTTAAGAACCGGGTTCACAACGCCCACAGACGAGCAGGGTCTTAGCTTTGGTCTGGGTCTTAAGCAGAATATTGCCGGTTTTGGATTTGATTTAGATTATGCATACACAAGTTTTGGGGTATTTGAAGATATTCACCGTTTTACCGTAAAGTTTTCATTGTAACCCGGAACAACTTTTAAAATAACTGGGAATAAAAATGATAAAAAAAATATGCGTGGGGCTTCTTCTTGTTTTGTCGCTGTTTAATTTTTTAATGGCAGGGACTGTTGGGAAAATTGCCGGTATTGTTACGGATTCTGAAACAAAAGAACCATTGATGGGGGTAAATATTTTCTTACAGGGTACAAGCCTGGGAGCCGCTACAGATGAAGATGGTTATTTTGTGATTTTAAATATTCCTCCTGGAAACTATACGCTTCAGGCCGCTTATGTTGGATATGCAGATTTTATAGTTCACAATGTAAAAGTAACAATGAATTTAACAACACCGCAAAATATTGTGTTATCCTCTAAAATAATTTTTAGTGAAGCTGTTATCGTTGAGGCAAAACGCCCGGTGGTTGTTAGAGATGTTTCCAACAGCCAGTTAAATATTGATGCGCAGGTGATTCAGGAACTACCCATTCAGAATGTTAGTGAGGTGCTTACGCTTCAGGCTGGAATTCAAATGGGAACGGATGGGATTTTAGTCCGTGGGGGCGGTGCAAGCCAGACCCTGTTTATGGTGGACGGTCTGAGTCTGAATGATGAACGCTCCAATATCCCGTATACGACAATGAGTTTAAGTTCTATTGAAGAGCTCCAGGTTCAAACGGGCGGTTTTACGGCAGAATACGGAGACCTGCGATCCGGACTTGTTAATGTTGTGACCAGAGAGGGTAAAAACGATAAATATCAGGCTTTTGCTACCATCAATTACAGTCCCATTCAAAAAAAACAAAACGGCCCCTCCCTGTATAGCGCGAACTCCTATTTCAACCGTCCATTTATGGACACGGATGTCTGCTGGACGGGAACAAACAACGGTGCCTGGGATGAAAATATGCAGAAACAATATCCCACTTTTGAAGGTTGGAACGCGGTATCTGAAAAAACCTTTACCGATAATATCGAAGGGAATGAACTGACTCCGGAAGGGGCAAAACGGTTATTTGAATGGCAGAGAAGGCGTCAGGGCGATATTGATAAACCGGACTACCTGATTGATTTAGGTGTTGGCGGGCCGGTTCCATTTATTTCTAAATATTTTGGGAATTTACGTTTTTTTGTAACCCATGTCCGAAACAGAGATATGTTCATCTTTCCGTTATCACGTGACAGTTATTCGGAAAATAATACACGTCTTAAATTAACATCAAATATTAATGACCATCTTAAATTATCGTTTTCATCCATGTATGGTGAAACCCGTTCTGCTTCGCCTTATAATTGGAAAACAACACCTACAGGAAGGGTCTTAAAATCACAAAGTGAAGTTGCGGATTTGGCCAATAATGCTGCCGTGCTTTATATGCCCGGTTATTATAGTCCATCGGATATTTACCGTAAGTCATTGGGGTTAAAACTTACAAATATTCTAAATCCTACTACTTTTTATGATGTTTCGTTACAGTTCATGAGTAACAGATATAATACGTTTCAAACCGCAGAGCGTGACACATCAAAAATTTATGAACCGGTTCCCGGTTATTTTGTAGATGAAGCTCCTTATGGATATTGGGGTAGCAGCAGCAGTGCAATAGACGGCATGAGTCTTGGTGGCTGGATGAACCTTGGCCGCGATAAAACCGTTAATTCCACTACCACCTTTACCTTTGATATCACCTCCCAGTATAATCAGGAAAATCTGTTTAAAGCAGGCGTTAAATTTGTGTATAACGATTTTGATGTAAAGTCGACAACCGAAAGTCCTTCCATGAGCACATGGACGAGAAGCATGGTTTACCGTATAAATCCTTATCGGGTTGGCGCTTATCTGCAGGATAAACTGGAGTATGAAGGTTTTATCGCAAATGCGGGTTTACGTTTGGATATATCAAATTCCAACACCGAAGTCTATTTGCTGGATGATTATGATAAATATTATAAGGCTGGTTATGGAAATTCCATCGAAAGTGATGTCCCAACTGAAAAATCTAAAGTAAATATTAAACTGAGTCCACGCCTTGGTATTTCCCATCCTATTACAGATAATTCTAAACTGTATTTTAACTACGGACATTTTTATTCGGAACCGGTTTCCTCTTATCGTTTTCGGATTCAACGTGAATCCAACGGATTTGTAACGTATATGGGTAACCCGAACCTGGATTGGGAAAAAACGATTTCTTATGAACTTGGTTTTGAGCAAAATTTTTACGGCTTTTTGCTACTTAAATTGGCGGCCTACTATAAAGATGTTACACAGCAGCCAGGCTGGATTTATTACCAGAATGTAAATGCCTCAGCGGCATATTATAAAAGTTCAAATAATAACTATGCGGATATTCGCGGCTTTGAAATAACACTGACTAAAATTTTTGGCCGATGGGTTTCCGGATTTGTAAATTATACCTATGATGTTACCAGTTCCGGGTATTTTGGATTACGTAAAGAATATCAGGATCCCAATGAACAGCGTACTTATTTAAGGGAAAACCCCTATCAGTCAAAACCCCACCCCAGGCCTTATGCCAGGCTGAATATGAATATCCATTCTCCTGATGATTATGGCCCGCAGGTACTTTCTCTATACCCGCTTGGAGGATGGAATCTAAACATCCTGGCTAATTGGAAAGCCGGAAGCTATGTAACCTACAATCCCAACAACATTCCGGGTATTGTGAATAATGTGCGCTATCGTGATTATTATAATCTTGATCTGCGCCTGGCTAAATCATTCACTTTTGCTTCGCGGAATTTTCAGCTTTATATGGATGTGGATAATGTGTTTAATGAAAAACGGTTCAATTATGCGGGATTCTCCGATAGTTATGACCGTGAGAACTATTTACAGTCCCTCTGTTTCGATTGGGAAACAGGGGATAGAAAAGGGAACGATAAGATTGGGGATTATCGTCCGGCCGGCGTCGCATTTGATCCCCTGGAAGCGAATCCCGACAATGATCCCGAAATATCAGCCCGGAATGCGGCCAGGAAGAAAGATAAATCGTATATTGATATGCCGAATATAAAAGCACTTACGTTTTTATATCCACGGTTTATTACGTTTGGACTGAAAATCAATTTTTAGACAGAAGTGAAAAAGGAATGCGATGACAAGCCTAAAAAGAAATAAAATGCTAAATCCGATATATATAAAACTTCTTTTCTTAAGTTTTTCCCTGCTGTATACAGCTTCCACCTTTGCGCAGGTTGAAGGATCCGAAACCCGTTATGTCAGAATCGGTTCACTACAAAGTCACTATACGGCATACGGTTCGGAGAGAGCCTGGAATAATTCGTATTACGAAGGGCTGCGCTGGCCGGCAGAGTATTTACAGCAGGATAATGCCGTTATCAAAAGGGCCTGGATTGGCGCCGAAAATTATATCGATAAAGATGGCCTGGAATGGCCGGCTTACGCTATCTCCTTAACCGCCGGATTTGTTGGAACGTCCATATTTCCTATGGAGCTAAAACAAACCGCTCGGTTTGCACCGCCGGCTGTTTATGTGGATGGTAATAATGTAACGGCTCCCTATGCTTCCGATGTAGATGATATAAATCCAAACCAAATTCCGGATCGAATCATCACAAATGTTGTAAATACTTCGATGGGATTAACAATGAAACGCACCATCTACGTATTTAGCCAGCAATATCATGATAATTATCATATTAAAATATTTACTTTTACCAATACCGGAAATGTGGACTATGATGATGAAATAGAACGTCACGGGCCGATAAACGGTGTACGTGTCGGCTGGGGAACGCGTTACAGCTGCAGCCGGGAAGGGGCCTATCGTATTGGCAACGGTCAGTCCTGGGGAAAACACAGCTGGGTTACCAAACGCGGTGAGAACTATGCCGATCATTATATGGAAGAGATTACACCTGCAAATCCGATTGTCGATTGGCTGCGCTGTGGTTTTAGCTGGGCCGGCCAATCCGAGCTAAATGATTTTGATAATATTGGCGCACCCTATGTAACGAGAGACGGACGGTTAACCTCCCCCCACCATGTTGGAACCGTTGTTTTGCATGTGGATAAAAGTATCACTGACCGGGATGATGACCCTTTGCAGCCGACAACACTGGGCTGGCACGCCGGGGATACCTATCCGGGAATTACTTCTGTAACCAGGGCGGAAATCCCCAAAATGGTTGCGCTTTACAGTATGCTGAGCGGCATTCCGCATAATGGGCTGGGCGGCAACGACCGTTTTTATGAAAACTATATTGATAAAAATTCCGATCCCTGGTTAAATCATAACGATGGCGGCGGGACAAACTTGTGGATAAATTACGGCCCGTTTGATATTCCGGAGGGAGATAGTATTGTTATTGTGGAAGCGGAGGGTATTAATGGACTCAGCCGTCCTATGTGCGAATTAATTGGACGGCGATGGAAAAAAGCGTATCTCGATGCCAACGATAAAGGGCCTTTCGAATTACCCGATCACAGTATAACGACAGATAAGGATAAATATAAAGATGCCTGGGTGATGACCGGACAGGATTCGATAATGAAGACTTTCGGCAGGGCCAAACGTAACTTTGATCTCGGTTTTCTAATTCCGCAGCCTCCGGAACCGCCCTCACTATTCAAGGTAAAATCCGGTGGAGATAAAATTATTCTTTCATGGGCACCAAGTGCTTCGGAAGGGGAAGAAGATTTTGGCGGCTATAAAATATTTAGGATTGAAGGAAAAACAGATACCCTGTATAATGAAATATTTGCCTGTGGATACGAAACAAAGAATCCTCAGATTGTCAATTATTATGAAGATTTAAACGCAGTGCGCGGAGTCTCATATTACTACTATATCGTCGCTTTCAGCAAGGGTCTTAACAACGAGACGAACGCAAATCCCCATGGTAAATTGTACAGCAGTAAATACTATACCCGAACTACAGAGCCAGCTTATTTAAGAAGAATAGCCGGAGAAAACCTATCCGGAATAAGAATTGTACCGAATCCCTATTATTTCGATAAATCAAAAAACTTGCAGTTCCCCGGTGAACAGAATAAAATTATGTTCTATAATATTCCTAAATACTGCCAGATTAAAATATTTACGGAACGGGGAGATTTGGTAAAAACAATCCATCATGATGACGGTAGCGGAGATGAGGCCTGGTTTAATATTAGTTCATCCCGCCAAATAATAGTAAGCGGTGTGTATATTGCCCACATCGAAGTAACACAAGATATTTTTGATTTAACGACACAGCCACAGCGCCTAATATTAAAAAAAGGCGCATCGGTGATTAAAAAATTTATTGTTGTTCGATAAATTGATATTTGAATAACAGCCCATAACTTAGGGAGTTCTAAGTGAACAACGCCTTAAACAGAATACTTTTAACAGGAATGATATTTTTGAGTGTCGGTATTTCTTTTGCGCAGGAAAAAACGGCGCAAACCGGGTTCCAGTTTTTAAGCGTGAGTCCGGATGCCCGTTCTGCGGCATTGGCCGGAGCAGCTACCACTGTTTCTCAAATGTCCTCCGCTCTATGGAATAATCCGGCCACAATGTCTGAGATGAGCAAAGAATTCGATGCCTCTTTCAGCATGAACAAATGGATTGCCGATATTAACCACAATGCTGTGTCAATGGCCTATCGTCCGGATCAGGGCTTGCTTGGTGTCTTTGCCGTTTCTTTTTTATATGTGGATTACGGAACCGTTGAAGGAACCATATTTGCCCAAAATGAGCAGGGCTATCTGGATACCGGCGATATCCGTCCAACGGCATATTCCCTGGGTTTCGGGTATGCCCGTAGTTTAACCAACCATTTTAGTATCGGCGGACAGATCAAGCTGGTACATCAAAATCTTGGACCGGCACTTATCAAACTTACAGCGGAAGACAATATCGTAAAACAGAATAAAAACGATTTGTCGGTAGTGGCCTTCGATTTTGGAACGACTTATAAAACGGGGTATAAAAGCTTTGTATTCGGGATGTCAATCCGGAATTTTTCCCGGGAAATAAAATATGATGATCAAAATTTTCAGTTACCGTTAACCTTTAGCATCGGCGCTTCAATCGATTTATTCGATTTTATAAAAGCACCTCAACAAAATCTGCTTTTGTCCATTGACGCTGTTCACCCACGCTCGCACATTGAACAAATAAAAATTGCAACTGAGTACAGGTATAACAAAATATTGGCTTTGCGTTTGGGATATTTAAGCGGTGCTGATGAACAAAATCTAAGTTTTGGGTTTGGTGTAAATACGCTGGGCATTGGATTGGATTATGCCTATACACCGTTTGGCGTATTTACAAAGGTTCAACGCGTTTCTCTAAGATTTACACTATAGATTATAAGAAAAGATTATCTGCTTATTCATAGGAGTTTAATGATGAGATACCTTGTAATTTCAACTTTTCTGCTGCTTACGATTATTTTGGCAGGATGCAATGAAGAGCCGCAGAAAAGCTTATGGTCGCTAAAACCCCGATATGAGGTCT
Organism: Calditrichaceae bacterium; assembly: GCA_024763405.1. GTDB lineage: Bacteria > Calditrichota > Calditrichia > Calditrichales > Calditrichaceae > JANTFQ01. Next base: position 1,860 of record JANTFQ010000025.1, on the reverse strand, counting down.
TACCGGATCCGACCATTACTTCTGTATTGCCGGCAAACGGCGCCTATGCCGGAATAGACGAAGTGACCATAATAGGAACTAATTTTGTTACGGATGTTTCTAAGGTAAAAGTCTATTTTGAAAATGTTCCGGCAAAAGTAACCAGTGCCACTCAAACTGAAATTAAAGTAATTGCGCCAGTCATTGCCGGCGATTCACTTATTGTTAAAGTTCAGATAGATGGGGCAATTCAATATGCTTCCTATGAACCGGGCTATAAAGTTGAATTTGCCGAGGGTGAGTTCGGGGGCATCACCGGGCAGTCCAATGCTTATGGAATTGCCATAGATCTGGATGACAATTTATATGTTTCACTTGGTGAAGGGAAAATTGTAAAGATTGATCAGGATGGCAACCAGGAAGACTATGTGACAGCGGAGCAGGGCGTGGACGGTTTTTATTCTGCAATGAAAATAGGACCCGGCGGCGATTTGTATGCGGCGCGCACCAAGTATATTTACAAGGCCCCTGCCGGCGGCGGATTGATGTATAAATTTACCGTTACCAAATTAAAACAGGCCATCAATGATATCGATTTTGGCCCCTATGGTGATATTTATGTTGCCGCGAAAAAAGGTATCTATTTTGTCCAGCTTTCAGATTCGTCCGGAAGTCTGGCAATGGAATACAACAATTTTACACTAAACGCTATTCGGGTTTACGATGGCTATGTTTATGTGGCAGGAAGTTATACTTCCTTTACATCAACCCCGGTTAAGGAAGGTATCTGGCGAAATCAGATTTTGGGCCCGGGTGGGCAGCTGGGTGCGACGGAACTGGTAATTGACTGGGAACACAGCTTTGATTCGCCTGCATTTCCTAAAATATTAGCCCTTACCTTTGCAGAAGACGGGTATATGTACATAGGGGCGGATTCCACTGAAAATGCGGACGCGGTTACGGTAATTCCGCCAAATGGGAATAATTCATACTCCATAAGCGATGCTTATCCCTTATACCAGGCGGTCTTAATGCCACCATCCACAGAATTCTGCTGGGGTAACGATCAATATCTTTACGTGAATCGCAAAAATTTGGACAATGATTTAGCGCGGATTATTAAAATAACCATGGGGAAAATGTCAGCACCCTATTACGGGCGCAAATAATTTCACACATAATTAATACAATGAAGGGAGGACTTTCAAAAGAAAACGTATTTAACAGAGTTGTTTAATTTTTATTTTAAGGAGTATGCGATGAAGAAATTGTTAGTATTGTTAGTCTTATTATCAAGCTTTGCTTTCGGCGGAACTCAATGGGGTTGGGTCTATCAGGATGTAGCCATTAACGGCTGGGAAATAGCAACCGACGAAGGAATGGCCAAAGTGAATGTACATGGCTTTAAAAACCCTTATGGCGTTACCGTCGATTCAACGGGAAAAGTATGGGCAGCTGCTTACTATCAGCGCTACTACTATGATACGGATGGCACTACAAAAATCTATCCGGATGATATCGAAAAAACCGTAAAAGGTTCACAGGGACAGGATTCTACCTATCTCACACAAACACGTCCTATTTTTATTCGCAAACTGGACGGCTCTATTGATACACTGCGCTATTTAACCTGGGCAGACAGTCATGTGGATACTTTGTTTAACGGTAACAGAGGCCTGGCAACATTGCCCGATGGCAGTGTACTGTATGCGGCCGATTATGGTATTCTGATTAAAATTAATCCCCTAACTTACGAACCGATTGCAGAATATGATTTAGGCTCGACCTGGAGAACTGCTCGTCCGGATGTAGATGCCGATGGTTATATTTATAATATCAGCTTATTTGGCGGTGATGTTGTGATCCTCGATGGTAGTGATA